>JAADFY010000170.1 GCA_013152625.1 Alphaproteobacteria bacterium | reverse complement strand
CGAAGTATCGCCCAGAGACACATAGAACTGGGAAAACCCGTAATTGACGATACCGACCTCGGTGGTGGGCAGGCCGGAAGCCCGATAAACGCGTTTTTCACCGGTGGTGGTGCGCACATCATTGCCGCGGCTCAGGGTGAAATCAAACTCACGGGTGGTAAAATTGGGCCCTTCAACCGCGGTTACCCTGTCAAAGCTTACATTTATGCCGTTCAGTTCCACGCTGTCGCCCGGTTTCATAGTGGTGATCAACTCGCTTTGCGCGCTCGACACCGCCACAATACCCAGAACCAGCACGCCCACCCCGAAATGGGCGATGGCTGTGGCCCAGATGGAACGGGGCAGGCCGGCCAGCCGGCGCAATCCGCCGCCAAACCCGGCCCGTTTCCAGTTCGCCCGGGCCCAGATATCGGCAACAGCGCCGATCATGACCCAGAATGCGAGCAAAAAGCCCAAAGGTGCCAGCCCGGGGCCGCGCCAGAACAGGGCCGTAAACACGATCCCCAGTATCACCGCGATTACCAGCACAAAGAACAACCGTTGGGTAACTGCGGCCAGATCGGCCCGTTTCCATTGCAGCCGGGGACCAAACGGCATGACCATGAGCAGCGGCACCATTAAAATGCCGAACGTAAGATCAAAAAACGGCGCCCCCACCGATATGCGATCGCCGGTCATGGCATCCAGAATAAGCGGATAAAGGGTGCCGGTCAGGACCGCCGCCGTTGCCGTGGCCAGAAACACATTGTTCAAGATCAGCGCCCCTTCCCGGCTGACCGGGGAAAAAAGCCCCCCCTGACGCAGGGACGAAGCACGCATGGCAAACAGCGAAAAAGCGCCGCCGATGGCAATCACCAGAATACCCAGAATGACCATGCCCCGTGTCGGATCGGAGGCAAACGCGTGCACGGAGGTCAAAATACCCGAGCGCACAAGGAACATGCCGAGCAAAGAGAGCGAAAAGGTCAGTATGGACAACATGATGGTCCACACTTTAAGCGCGTTGCGCTTTTCCATCACCAAAGCGGTGTGCAGCAGGGCGGTGCCGGCCAGCCAGGGCATGAAACTCGCGTTTTCCACCGGATCCCAGAACCACCAGCCACCCCAGCCCAGCTCGTAATAGGCCCAGAATGAACCCATGCCGATGCCAAGGGTCAAAAACACCCAGGAAATCATCGTCCACGGGCGGACCCAGCGCGCCCAGGCCCCGTCGATCCTGCCTGAAACCAGCGCCGCCATGGAAAAACTGAAACACACCGAAAAGCCCACATAACCGAGATACAGCAGGGGCGGGTGCAGCGCGAGACCAATATCCTGCAGGATGGGATTAAGGTCATTGCCTTCGAGTGGTACGGGGAACTGGCGGATGAAAGGGTTGGAGGTAAACAGGACAAAAGCGGTGAACGCGGCACTTAACAGGCCCTGAAATCCCAGCACCAGAGTTCTGAGCGACGTTGGCAACCGCTCGCTGAATATGGCCACCGCCGCACTGAACCCGGCCAGCACCAGCACCCACAAAAGCATGGAGCCCTCATGGTTCCCCCACACCGATGTGATGCGATAAATCAGCGGTTGGGCCGAATTTGAATGCTGGACCGCCAGCCACAAAGAAAAATCGGAATTTACAAAAGCGGTAATCACCGCGCCAAATGCCGTAGCCACCAGAATAAAATGCAGCACCGCCGCCATGCGGACAAAATTGGCCGCCGGGCCCGCCGGCTGGCGCCAGTAAATGAACGCCATCGCCGATTGCACCACCACAATGGCCAACGCGAGATTAAGGGCGAAATGCCCCAGTTCGATGGTCACGTCTTACGCTCCTTCGGCTCCGATTTTGCACGGGTTCGGGGTGCCCGGGGCCACTGCTGGCCGGCCGCCCTCAACCCATACGCCCCGCTCCTTGAGTTCATCAATGATCTCGGCGGGTATGTAATTCTCGTCATGTTTGGCTAAAATCGTGTCGGCCAGAAACGCACCGCCCACCAGCCGCCCGTCGGTGATTACCCCCTGCCCCTCGCGGAACAGGTCGGGCACGATCCCGGAATAGCTTACCGCAATGGTATCTGCCCCGTCGGTGACCACAAACCGCAAAATTTCACCGGACCTTTTGCAACTGTCGGCTTCCACCAGCCCGCCCAACCGGAACACGCGCCCGTCCTCAACCGGACTTCCAGCGATTTCGGACGGGGTGAGAAAATACGAAAACGTCGAGGAAAAGGCGATCGCAATCATGGTCACGGCAGCGGTAACCACCGTTCCCAGACCGACAATCAGGGTTAAACGCCGCTGCTTGCGGGTCATTGGAGCGCCCCTGTTTCATCCGGTTCAAGCAAAGGTTTCAAGTCGGCAATCATTTCCTCGAACCGGGTGCGCTCGACGGGCTCTTTGAGTGCCTGACGGGCGCTGGCAAGGTCCCGGCGGGCCTCGTCCGATTGGCCAAGCACAGTACGCGAGCGCACCAGTTGCGCCCATTCCGCCGGCGTGCCGCCGTCCGTTTCCAGCCTGCCTGCCAATCGCAAAACCATTTCTGTCACCATAGCGCTGCGGTCGCTGGCCGACAATTCACTTGCGGCGGCAATATCGGACGGGTCGGGGCCAGCCGGCGGGTCGGGGGCGGTGGCCTCCCCGGCACTGGGGGTCCGGCCCGAGGCTGCCAGTTCGCTCATGGCCAGCGCCTGCCCCTGCCGGGCGGTCGCCAGCCAGGGGGCCCCCGGAACTGCCAGATCGATGGCGGCGGTCCACAGGCCCAGCGCCGCCTCGTAGTCACCGTTTTCGGTGGCATGGGCGGCAAGATAAAAACGCGAACGGATATGGTCAGGATCGCTGACGGCAGCAGCCCGGAGCAACTCAAGGGCTTTGGGGGTGAATATTCCGCCGGCGGCAGCGCCCAGAGCTTCCGCCAGATCGGTCTGGTTCTCCGCATCGGGTCCGGCAAGCTCGACCACCCGCCCATAGGCGTTCACCGCCTCGTCGAACCGTTGCTGGCCGAGGTAGATCGGGGCAATGACCCGCCAGCCACGCACATCATCGGGCTCCCGTGCCAACCGCTCCTCGACCTTGGCAATGGCGTCCATCAACTCAAGGGCGGCAGCGACATCGGTGCGCTGGGCGAGTTGCTGATCCTCTCGTGTGGGCTGCCCGAGCAAAGCATAGCTGGAGGCACCCATGGCAATGGTGGCAAACAGGGCCAGTGCAAGGGCCGGCAGACCGAATCGGGCTTGTGCGCCGGTCTGCTCTGCCCGTTGTCAGCGTCCGACAGATCGGCATCGTCGGCATTTTTTCCAGAGCCCGAAGCACCCTTGTCCGCGCCTAAAGCACCCTTGTCCGAGGTTTGGTTTCCCTTGTCCGAGGCCTCAGCCTGCCGCAAAAGCTCCCGCGCCAGTTCCGCCCGGGCGGAATGAGCCTCGAATGATGATATGGTGCCCACCACTTCATCCCGCTCGATCTCGGCGACCTGAGCCTTGTAAACGCCGATGCGGGCAGTTAGAGCCTCAGTGTCCCCGCCATTGACCGCTCCCCTGCGGCCTGAATAAAAAAGAGACACACAACACATTATGGTCAGCACGGCGGCGAGTACCCAAATCAACATGTCCCGGTTCCGTCCGTTCCCGTGTGCCCATTGGCCCGCTTGCAGCCCACCCGATCGGGAAAGCTGCACGGTGCCGGAAATCCACTGGGGCGTTCTTTGGCATATTGTCCATCATGACAAAATGCGGCCAAGCACCACATCCACCGAAACCGCAAATCACTTGAAGGCCACCGGATGAGCACCCTCCGGTTTGACGTTGCAGTTGTCGGCTCAACACCGTCGGCGCATCTTCTAGCAGCGGTTATCGGCGGTGACCACTCGCGCCGGGTTATCCTGGTTCACAATCGGGCGAGGCGGGGCGCCCTGGCCCGCAATGTTGATTTCTGTGTGGGCCTGATGACCCGGCCGGCGAGCTGGCGCATGGCGACCAACGGGTGCCACGAAACATTTGACTGGCTGGCCGGGGCCGACGCCCGTGGGGCCCTTGGGCGGCAGGATCTGCTGCTTGTGGCAAAACCGGGGGCCCGGGCCGATTTTATTGGCCACGTTCGGGCCATGGCGGATCAATGGGGCTATGAAACACGGCGCACTGGCGGTCAGGAAACCGAATTTGAACAAACACTGATCAGCGATGTGGGCACATTGCTGCCTGGCGCCCGCGCCCGGTTTAGCCCCGATTGGCTGGCGCGCAAAAATGTGCACGAAGCCGAATTTCCCCGCCCCGACGCCCTCGGCGACCAACCAACAGCGGGATTGTCATTCCGCCAGGGCGACGAAACGGTTTGCGCAGACGTGGGCGTGCTGATGGACGAAGATGCTATTCGCACGTTTGGCCGCGATCATGTAGCGACAAAAACCCTGACCACCCAGCGCCTCACAGCGCTGCATCTGGACGCCGGCGGGGCCGGATTTGACGGTGGGGCCGGCCTGTTGCTCGGTTTCGACGTTTGCGGGGTGCACAAAGGGCCCAACGCGAGTTTTATCGCAAAGGGGGAAGGGTCGGCAGCGGCCAGACAGATTTTGCGGGCCGCGCCCGGGTTTGGCGGTGCCGATGTGGTGGGCCGGGCGGTGTTCGACCAATATACCAGCGCCGACGGGGCGCCTTTGGTCTCTAGGGACGAAGGCACTTCGCGCTGGATCGTTACCGGGCTGGGGGCCCAGGGATTTTTTCAAATGCCCTCACTGGCCCGCCAAATTTGCCAATGCGCCGAACCATTCGAGGCGGGATACTGGCGCGCCCATTCGGTGTTGCGGGGTATGACCCGTCAGGACCTGGCCGAAATGGGCCCAAATGAGACGGAGGCGGGGCGGTGAGTACCTGCCGGTTGCCAGACACCGACGAGCATCGTTTCGGGGGTCGGGCCATTGACCGAAAAGCGACGGTTGAGTTCACCATAGACGGGGTCGCAATGACCGGATTTGCCGGCGACAGCGTTTTATCGGCTTTAATGGCGAGCGGGTTCTGCGCTTTTGGCACCCACCTTGGCCACCCGGTGAATCTGACCGCAAATACCCCGTTTTATATCTCGCCGGCTGGGGGAGATCCCCTGCCCGCCTTGCGGGCCACCAGCATACCGATCGCCCCGGGCATGGTTCTGACAAGCCGGGGCCGCATCCGGGGCCGGGGCAAACTGCGCTGGGACTTTTGGAAAAAGAACATTTCTTTACGCTCCCTGAACCAGCCCCTGGAGCGTATAGGCTCTGATCTGGCTGCATTGCCGGCGCGCCAGATCAACGCCGAGGTTGCCGTAGTTGGGGGCGGGGTGGCCGGGCTCGCGGCGGCGATTTATGCAGCCCGGGCCGGTCGATCCACAATTCTGCTGGAGCGGGAAATTCTGCCCGGTGGTTCCACCGGGTTTTTCGCCCGGGTGGATGGCGAACCGGATCCGGCCACCACCGTTGCGAGCCTGATTGATGAAGCCAAAAGCCTTGAAAATCTTGAAATCATAACCGGTGCGCAAGTCGAGCGGGTGGGCAAGGAATATCTTGCCGGAACGGTAATTAACCGGGCCAATGCCACCGTCCCCGTGCTTGAGCGCCTCGAAGTTTCCGCCCGGTTTATCGTTCTGGCCGCCGGGGCAGAGGAGCGGTTACCCCTGTTTTCAGGCAACCGGCTGCCCGGGGTGGCACCAGCGATCTCGACCTGGCGGCTGGCGATGGATTATGGGATCTGGCGGGGCACCCGCGCCCGGTTTTTTCTCAACTCCAGCACTGGATATCGCCTGGCGACGCTGGCAGCGGACGCCGGCGTTGAAATTGACGGCATCATCGACACCCGGCTCGATCCCCAGTCACGGCTGATCGCATTTGCCAAGGCCTATGGCATGCGCATGGCGTTTGCCACCACAGTCACCTCGGTATGGCAATCAGAAGAACAACCGCAACAGATTTGCGTCCAGACCGGACCAACCACAAACACGCCGGGAACTGGCACCGCCATATCCACCACCGATTGTCTGATTTTTGCCGGGGGATTGCAGCCCAACGTCCGGCTCTGGGCACTGTCGGGGGGACAGGTGCACTGGGACAACGAACGGGCGATAATTGTAGCCGGGCACGGGCCGGACTGGCTGGCGATTGCCGGCTCGGCCAACAATGTGCGCACATTGCCCGCCGTTATCGCCGATGGACAGCGCGCCGTATCTACCCTGCTCGGAGACCGGCAGCCACGGGTCCTCGAAGTTGAGATCGACACTCTGTTTGAGAGTGAAGATGGGCCTTTGCCGGCCAGTGTTCCGGTGCCGGCCGACGCTGTGCCGGGGTATTTTGACGGCGCCGGCGCCATGGCCACACTGCCCCAGACCATCGAAAAGCGCCGGATTCTGGATCGCGTGTTGTGGCACCACGAGCAAACTGAAACCGAAACGCCGCAGTTTCAGCCGCCAACGATTGTCGAGGTTGCCGCGCGAACGACACTGGGGGAAATAGCGCCCGAGGAAGTGCAAACGGTGGCCACCGAGCGGGTCATCGAAGTTCGCCAGTTGCGCCAGATGGCCGAGGAGGGGCACGATGATAACCAGGATGGGCCCGAGTTGGCGCCCCGCATGGCGCCCGATTTGGCCCCAACCGCACCGACGGGGCCGGCAGCAATCCCGCAGAACCTGCCGCCCTGGCTTTTCGGCCGGTATGGACGGACCCCGCAACAGGTGCGGCTGATTACCGATGACGGGCGGCGGCTGGAACCGGGTCGGCTGGTTTTTGCCAATTCCGAGGACACAGAGCCCGAGGCGGCAATCGGGGTGGTAACGACAGAACTGGACGGGGCGGCCCTTGCCATTTTCTCGCGCTCATTCGATCTGTCGGTCCGGGTCAGTGTTGCCGATGCCGGCGGACGGACGGCGGCCAGTTTAATGGCGCTGCCATCGGACCAGAATTAAATTAAA
>JAADFY010000169.1:19025-32205 GCA_013152625.1 Alphaproteobacteria bacterium | reverse complement strand
ATCAACCTCATCGTCGCGGCGGCAAACTTCGGCTGCCATGTCCAGATCCCGGCGGGCAAAAGCATCCAGCGCCCGATTGACCTGTGCCAGTGCCAGACCCGAAATATGGCGCAGGCCACCATATAGGGCCGTGGAGGGTCGGCGTTCGCCAATCTCAAGGGTGCGGCGGGCAATGTTCTTGGCCATATCTCCCACCCGCTCCAGATCGGTGGCCACGTGAATGACGGAAATTATATGCCGCAACTGGCTGCCCTGGGGGCGCAGACGGGCGATAATGGTGACCGCTGTGTCATCAATTTGCCGCTGCATGTCATCCACCAGACGATCGGCGGTCACCACCTGGGCCGCCAGACCATGATCCAGGGTCATTAAAGCTGAAGTGGCGTCGGCTAAAGCATGCTCGACCATGCCGCCCATTTCGGAGATCTGCCGGGTGAGTTCGGTCAGAGTGTCCGTATCAGGACCGTCGGGCTGAATTGAATTTGTGGGGTTCTCTGGTGGCGATTTAGTCATGTTCTCTGTGGTTATGGGCTCTGTGGTTATGGGCTGCATCATGTTTTAACGGAATCAAAAACCGCAATCTAATCCTTTGTTTAAGCGTGTCATTTATCCGATAACCGGTACCCCGGTACCCACTTATCGGTGACACGATTCCAGTCTTTTCCTGCCGCGTGTCATTTATCCGATAACCGGTACCCACTTATCGGTGACACGCTCTAGCCGGTCCTGCCGGTTACGTAGTCTTTGGTTCTGGGATTGGCGGGATTGGTGAATATCTCGCCGGTGGGGCCTTGTTCAACCAGCCTGCCGAGGTGAAAAAATGCCGTTCTCTGGCTGATGCGGGCGGCCTGCTGCATGGAATGGGTGACCATGACGATGGTAAAGGTTTCGCGCAGCTGGCCGATCAGGTCTTCAATAATGGCTGTCGCTATGGGGTCAAGGGCCGAACAGGGCTCGTCCATGAGCAATATTTCAGGACGGGTGGCAATGGCGCGGGCGATACACAGGCGTTGCTGCTGCCCCCCCGACAGGGCCGTGCCGGCCAGATCGAGCCGATCATGCACCTCGTCGTACAGGCCCACCCGGCGCAGCACAGTCTCCACCAATGCGTCCAGTTCGCCGCGATTGCGGGTCATGCCGTGAATGCGGGGGCCATAGGCGACATTCTCGTATATGGATTTCGGAAACGGGTTGGGCTTTTGAAACACCATGCCGACACGGGCGCGCAATTCCACCACATCGACATCCCGGTGATAAATATCCCGGCCATCCATGGTAATGCGTCCACTTACCCGGCATTGGGGGATCGTGTCGTTCATGCGGTTCAGGCAGCGCAACAAGGTGGATTTGCCGCAACCTGAGGGGCCAATGAGCGAGGTGACCTGATGGGGGGCGATGTCCAGACTGACGTCAAACAAAGCCTGAGTGTCCCCGTAGGAGACATTGACATTCTCGACCGTCATCTTTGGCTTGCTCGCCACCTCGGTCGGGTGGCGCTCCGGGGCCATAAATTGCGGGGGGACCGCGACCAGGGCGGGAATGGGGGCCGGTGTCGCCGGCATTTCGGGGTGGGCAGAAATGTCCAAAAGATATCTCCTTTTTTTTAGCTGCGGGCGCGTTCAAAACGGGCCCGGACGAGAAGTGCAGCGCCATTCATGGCCAGCAAAAACACCAGCAAAACCAGAATGGCGGCAGCCGACCGGTAACCGAATGCGGCTTCGGGGAAATCGGCCCACATGAAAATCTGCACCGGCAGGACCGTGGCCGGATCGGCAAATCCGCCGGGAATATCAACAATGAAGGCGACCATGCCGATCATGAGCAGGGGCGCGGTTTCGCCCAGCGCCCGGGCCATGCCGATAATGGTGCCGGTCATGATGGCGGGCATTGCCCGGGGCAGGACATGGTGGAAGACCGTCTGCAACGGGGAGGCCCCTACCGCCAGCGCCGCCTGGCGGATGGATCCGGGCACCGCGCCAAGGGCCACCCGGGCGGCAATGATGATGGTGGGCAGGGTCATTAGCGCCAGCACAATTCCCCCCACATAGGGCGCAGAGCGGTGCAGGCCAAACACGTTGAGCAGCACCGCCAGACCCAACAGCCCGAATATTATGGAAGGCACGGCAGCGAGGTTGTTGATGTTGACCTCGACAAAGCGGCTCCAGCGTCCGGGGCGCGCAAATTCGTGCATGTAAATGGCGGCGCCGACCCCAAGGGGAAAGGCCAGGGCGAGGGTGACCACAAGCGCAAGAGCTGATCCGACCACGGCGCCCCAGATGCCGGCCATTTCCGGTTCGCGGCTGGCGCCACGGGTGAAAAATATCGTGTTAAGGGCCGGGCGGACCGTGCCATTGGCCACCAGCCGGTCCAGCCAGACGATCTGGCGATCACTGAGTTTGCGTTTCGCCTGGGGGGTATCAAATATTCGGATGCGCCACTGGCCGGGTTCGGCGGCGTTGCCGGTTTCCCGGGGCCGTGCCAACCAGACACCGCCCGGAATGTTCGCGTCGAGTTGGCCAATTTTTAGAACACCGCCGGCAATTTCGATCAGGATCGACGGGCGTTGACCGTCTTGACCGCCTTGCCCGGTGAAGGCGTTTTCTATGGCCCTCAGGTCCGGCGCCGTTACCGTTTCGAGTGCTCCGCGTTCGCCGGAGGTGGTCCATTTGGCCGGGCCGGTGGCAACAATGGTGCGGCTTCGGGCCAGAAGGCCTTTTAGATAAAGGTCGGCGGTATCGGACAGGGGGACGGTAAACCCGGTGCCGGCGGGCCGGGCCTGGAATTGTCTTGCAAGGTACACCGGGGCGGCCGAGGACAACAGCGCGGAAAGCTCCCGGCGAAGGGTGCGCCCGGCGACTTCGGGGAACCGGTCGCGCAAGGCATTGCGGACGATGGCGTCATAATCGGCGGTGGCCGGATCGCTGGCTTCAAGGGGGGCGGAGAGGTCGAATTCCAGGGCGGCGAAGTTGTGGGTAAACGCCGGCAGGGCCTTTAGGACAATACTGCCCAGCAAAAGGGCTAAAAACCCGACCGAAAGGAAAATTGCCGCGGCGCCAAAAAACCGGAACCGGCGTTCGGCGCGATAGCGGCGCGCCAGCCGCTTGCGGGCCGCAGGGCGGGTGTGGATGGTGGCGAAATCATCGCCATTGCGGGCATCAGTCATAGTTCTGGCGATATTTCGTTACGATTTTCAAGGCGAGAATGTTGAACATGAGGGTGATGGTGAACAGCATCAGGCCCAGGGCGAATGCGGAGAGGGTTTTTGCGCTGTCGAAGGCCTGATCGCCCACCAGCAGCGTGACGATCTGGACCGTCACCGTGGTAACGGCTTCAAACGGATTGAGCGTTAGATTGGCGGCAAGACCGGCGGCCATGACCACAATCATGGTTTCGCCGATGGCCCGGGAAATGGCCAGCAGCAGCGCCGAGACAACACCGGGCATGGCGGCGGGCAAAACAGTTTTAACGATGGTCTCCGAACGGGTGGCGCCCAGGGCCGCAGAGGCGTCGCGCAGGGTCTGGGGCACCGCGCGGATGATGTCGTCGGACAGGGAGGAGACAAACGGGATGATCATGACACCCATGACCAGCCCGGCGGCCAGAGCGCTCTGGGAGGAAACCGACAGGCCCACGGCTTCACCCATCTGACGCACAAACGGGGCAACGCTTAACGCGGCAAAAAACCCGTAAACGATCGTCGGTATGCCGGCGAGAATCTCAAGCACGGGTTTCAGGATTGCCCGGGCCGGATCTGAGGCATATTCGGACAGATAAATGGCCGATAGCAGGCCGACGGGGGCGGCTATTGCGATGGCGATGGCGGTGATCAGTAACGTGCCGGCAAGCACCGGCAACGCCCCGAAAACCTCGCCGGTCCGGGTGCCGGCTTCGCCGCCAACGCCGGCATAGGCGCTTTGGGGGCTCCAGTGGAGGCCAAACAGGAAATCAATGGGCGAAACGAGCTGGAAAAACCGAATGCTCTCCAGCACCAGCGAAAAAATTATGGCCAGGGTGGTCAAAATGGCCAGACCGGCGGCAGCGCCCAACAGCGTTATGATCGCCCGTTCGACGTAGGGCCGGGCCGGCCAGCGGGGGGCGATCTTGCGCCAGCCCCAAAGCGCCCCGGCAACGGCGCCAGACGTTGCGAGAAACCCGAATAGCCAGTGCACCGCCGAGCCCATGCTCCGGTAGGCCATGGCGGCATTCTCGACCAGCGGCGAAGGGGTGCCAAACCCCCTGCCGGCAGCGAATTCGCTGGCGCTGGCAAGAAGAACGCCGCGCTCGGCGGCATCCAGCGGGGCCAGTGCCTCACCGAGGCTGGCAACAACCAGCCAGCCGGTCAGAACCGGCCCGGCCATCGCCCAGACTATCAACACCGATGCAGCGGGAACCAGCGCCGCAAGAAGCAAAAAAGCCCCGTGATATGCGGGTCGTGAGGCCAAAGCGGTGGTATCACCGCCCACCAGGGCCACCGCCCGGGCCCGGCCGGCAAGAACCAGCGCCAGACCGACCAGCAAGAGCACCACCAGAACGAATAGGGGGGCCACCGGGTTCTCTTTCCTTATGGTTTCAAACTTACGGGGACAAGGGCCGTGGCGTCGGCGCGGAATTTTTCACGGTCGGCGGCAACAAGGGGCACCAGGCCCTTTTCGGTCAGGTAGCCGTCATCCCCCCAGGCCCGGTCGTCGGTGAAGGCGGCCACATATTCGCCAAGGCCGTCAATGGCGCCCACATGTTCGCTCTTGAGGTAAAAGAACAGGGAACGCGAAATCGGGTATGCGCCATCGGCGATATTGTCGAAGGTGGGCGCGATACCGTCGACCCGATGGCCAATGAGCTTGTCGCTGTTCTGGTCGAGAAAGGAAAAGCCGAAAATTCCCAGAGCCCGGGGATTGGCGGTGAGCTTTTGCACAATCAGATTGTCGTTCTCGCCGGCATCGATATAAACGCCGTCCTCGCGCAGTTCCGAGCAATCGCGCTCCTGCATATCCGCCGGGCACGCCGCGATCATGACTTGCTCGACAAAGGCTTCGCGGGTCCCCGAAGTGGGGGGCGGCCCCAGAACCTCAATAGCAATTTCGGGCAACGCGGGGTCAATGTCCGACCAGAGCCGGTTGGGGTTGGCACCAAGTTCTCCCGCAACCGGCAAGCGGCGGACGAGGGCAAGAAAAATCTGCTCACGGGTGAGATCAAATGGCTGCGAGGTGGCGGCAGAAGCCACAACAATGCCGTCAAATCCGACCTTGACCTCCACCGGCGTGACGCCATTGGCCATACATAATGCCAGCTCCGAGGCTTTGATCCGCCGGGAGGCGTTTACAATGTCAGGTGTTCGGACGCCAATCCCCCGGCAAAACAGATTGAGGCCACCGCCGGTTCCCGTGGCTTCGACCACCGGGGTGGGGAACCCGCCGGACTGGCCAAACCGCTCGGCCACGGCGGTGGCGAACGGAAACAGGGTCGAGGATCCCACAATACGGACCTGAGCGCGGGTCTGGGCCAGGGCGGTGGTGGCAGCGGTTGCGGACAGAACAAACATAACCGCCGCGACGGTGGCCATGGTGCGGGCTCTGAGAAGCATATTTGTTCCCCGTCACAGAAAATGGGTTGGCAGGCCGCTTCGACCAATGGTTTGTCGTGCCGCTCTGACGCTGCTTTTACGGGAGAAATGTTACAGGGCGATAATACCTTAACGCGTTGTAATTGCGCTATTTATTCGAAGTTTCTTGCGAACCGGCGTTCTGTCCGGGAAGATGTACCCCGACTCGCATGCCCTGGCCCGGTGTCGACACGATGGTCATCTCGCCCCGGTGACGGCTGACGATGTGCTTGACGATGGCCAGACCCAGACCGGTGCCCTTGCCGGTCTGGCTGGCGCCGGTGTCCACGCGGTAGAAACGTTCGGTGAGCCGGGGAACGTGATCGGCGGCAACGCCGGCGCCATGGTCTGTTACGGCAATTTCATACTCGGTTCGCGAAAACTCCCCCGAAGCGCCCACCGTTACCTCTATGCGGTTGCCGCCGGCCCCGTATTTGAGTGCGTTATCGAGCAGGTTTTCGATGGCCTGATGCAGTTCGGCACGATCGCCGGTCACCTGGGGGCGACCGGCAGCCGGTACAAATTTTATGGCAAGCCCCGCCTCATTGGCGCGATGGCGCATGGCCTCGACAACCTCGCGGGCCAGATGGTTGAGATTTACGGTTCCGGACGGGGGCAAATGCTGGCGCATTTCGATCCGCGACAGGGAAAGCAGATCATCAACCAGATTGGACATGCGCTCAGCCTGGGTGCGCATGATGGCCAGGAACTTTGCCTGGGCGGGGGGATCGTTGGCGGCCGGGCCGGCCAGGGTTTCGATAAAGCCGATCAGGGCGGTCAACGGCGTGCGCAGTTCGTGGGAGGCATTGGCGACGAAATCGGACCGCATGCGGTCGAGGCGGAACTGCTCGGTCTGGTCAACAAGATGAATGACGAACAGGGGGACCGGGCCGTTTCGAACATCTCCCAACGGCGGCAGCGGCGACACATTTGCCCTGAAATGCAGCTGTTGCGGGCTGGTCATGGAGAGTTCGGCGGTGCGATGGGCGGTGTCGGCAATGGCGGATTGCAGCAGGCCGAGCAAAGCGGGATTGCGCAAAGACAAGGCCAGCGGCGCTGCCAGGCGCAGGTCCGCAAACAGCCGAATCGCGGCGGAATTTGCAAAGTGCAGCCAGGTACGCGCGTCCACGATCAGGCACGGATCGGTCAGGGCCTGGGCAAAGCGCAAGGTAGCCGGGTCGAGCGTATCAGTATGGCGGGGCATGGCCGATGCCGGCCGGGGACCGTCTGGTTTTGCCAAGGGGGCGAATTCTCCGTAAAGATATAGAACCGAAAAGAGCGTTAGCACCAAAACCGCCCGGCGGTGAAGGGCGCTAACCCGTCAGGGCAAACCAAAAAAAATGAACAAACATTTTGATATCGAAGACCCGAGCTTGCCGGAGTGGATCGATGGCGGCGCCTTTACCAGCGGCGGTTACCCGTATGCAAAGCGCCTGAAACGCTCAGAGTATGAAACAACCCTTCGGCAGTTACAGGTGGAACTGGTCAAGCTGCAATCCCACCTGCAGGCCACCGGTGAACGGGTGGTTGTGGTATTTGAAGGGCGGGACGCTGCCGGCAAGGGCGGCACGATCAAGAACTACCTCGCGTACCTGAACCCGCGACATAATCGCATTGTCGCGCTGACCAAACCCACCGAAACCGAACGCACCCAATGGTATTTCCAGCGCTATGTGGCCATGTTGCCCAGCGCCGGCGAGCAGGTATTGTTTGACCGAAGCTGGTATAATCGGGCCGGGGTGGAACCGGTCATGGGGTATTGCACGCCGGAGGAGACCGAGCTGTTTCTGGACGAAGTTCCACGGTTTGAGCACATGCTGATCAAAGACGGCATCCGGGTGTTCAAGTTCTGGTTGTCCGTGGGGCGCGAGATGCAGCTCAAACGCTTTCACAGCCGCCGCCACGACCCGCTACGGGTGTGGAAACTCTCGCCCATCGATCTTAAGGCCATAAGCAAATGGGAGGCATATACCGAGGCGCGCGATGCCATGCTGGCGCGAACGGACAGCGACATCGCCCCCTGGTGGGTGGTGCGGGCCAACGACAAACGACGGGCGCGGATCAATGTGATCCGGCGGGTTCTCGATTCCATTGAATATGACGGACGGGACCTGGAAATTTCCGGTGCAACGGATGAGAACATCATCATCGCCGGCGCCCGGTTCGCCCAGGCGGGTCATGTTCAGGAGTAACCCAAAGCGTTCGAATTCCTTGAGAATATGTTGACAGCTTTTGCGCGCTTGTCCCGTCTTATTCATGCCACCTGCCCGCGTCCGGATTGACACGAGTGCGTATGGCGGGGGATAATCTCCTCATCAAGAACCTATTTCATCATGTTGGGCATGCCACGGGTAACGTCGGGCATTGCGCAAACCCGATTCAAATCTTGTAAAGGCATGGCCTGTTCAGAGGGCATCGCAACACACGTCCCGGCTGAATGAATTCAGCCTGGAATTTTCCATAACCGGGAGGACTTAAAGAAATGAAGAAACTGTTTTTAACCGGAACGGCGCTGATGGCGCTGGCCGGAACCGCGCTGATGGCGCTAACCGGGACGGTAGTGGCCGCCCAGTCGGGCGCCTGCCCGGCCGTGACCGTCAATGACGGCATGGGCGTTGCCGGGGGTGCCTTTCCGCAGCAATTTGAACTCGATGAATTTGAAGCGCTGGCAAATTGTACCCTGGAATTTTCCGAGAACCCGGAAATTGGTGCACTGAACGCTGAAATTCGCGGCAATGGAGACCTGCCGCCCCTGTCCGAACGCCTGCCAGAAGAGCCGCTGGTGGTTGCCCCTTACGATTCCATCGGCAAATACGGCGGGACGTTTGATATGCTTTCAAACGCCACCGAGGCGGGCACGTCTGATATATTGAGCGTGCGGCACGTTAATTTCGTGCGCTATATGGACGATCTTCAAACCATCGTTCCCAATATCGCCAAAGGCTGGGAATGGAACGATAATTTCACGCAACTGACCTTCTTCCTGCGCAAGGGCCAGAAATGGTCGGACGGGGCGCCGTTTACCGCCGATGACGTGAAATTCTGGTACGATAACCTGCTGCTGGACCCCAATGTCAAAGCCACGCCGCCAGGCTATGCTCTGGTAGCCGGCGAGCGCATGCAGGTGGAAGTGATCGACCCGCAAACCGTGCGGTTTGATCTGCCTTCACCCAAGCCGGGCCTTTTGAGCCAGTTTGCAACCAGCTTTGCGCAAGGGTTCCAGCCCAAGCATTTCCTCGGTCAGTTCCACCCCGAGATCAACCCCGAAGCTGATGCTCTGGCCCAGTCCCTCGGGTTCGAAAATGGCTATGCGGCCATTGCCGCTTATTACGGCAATTCGGACTGGACCGATACGCCCACGCCACTATTGGCCAATCCCGAAATTGTCGCCGGGCTGCCCGCCGACGTCATGCCGACGCTGGAAGCCTTTCTTACTGTGGCCGATAGCACCGACGGACGGCGCTACGTGGCCAACCCGTACTTCTTCCAGGTGGATACCCAGGGCAACCAGTTGCCCTATATCAGCCGCCAGGATGAAATTTACATTTCTGAAAACGAAGTGCGTATCCTAAAACTGGTCAATGGCGAAGTTGACTACAAGCTGCAATCGCTTGATTTGCCGTCGACGCCGCTCTTGCTGGATAACCAGGAAAAGGGCGACTATACGGTGGAACTAATCCCCCGGATCGGCATGACCACCTTAGCGTTTAACGTGACGGCAGAAGACATGGCCAAACGTGACCTGTTCGGTGATATCCGGTTCCGCCAGGCAATGTCGATTGCTGTTAACCGCGATGAAATCAATGAAGTTGCGTTCTTTGGCCTCGGTGAGGCGCGCCAGTTTGTGGGCTTCTCGCCGGTGCCTGATTTCGTCGAAGCGGCGGCGCGGACCTTTGCGACCGAATTTGATCCTGATGGCGCCATGGCGCTGCTTGACGAATTGGGCATGGTGGATACCGATGGCGATGGATTCCGCGAACTGTCCAACGGTGACAAGATCGTCCTGAACCTTCAGTTCACTACCCAGGGCGTTTCGACCCAGGAAATGGAACTGATCGGGCAACAATGGGCCAATGTCGGGGTGCAGACCGCCGTCAAGGAAGTCACGACCGACGAATATCGGACCGCCCTGTCTTCCAACCAGCTCGATGTTGGCATCTGGTTCAAAGGTCAGCCGGTGGCCGTTGTTCTTGGCGACCCGGAGGGGTGGAAACCGCCGTTTGATGACTATTTCGGTGCCCGCACAGCCATGCTGTGGGGCGAGTGGCTTGAATCGAATGGATCCGCCGGTGTTGAACCGCCTGAAGCCATTCAGCAGATCGGCGCCGACATCGATGCGTTCCTGGGTCTTTCACCGGGAACTCCAGAGTCTGACGCGCTTGGTGCCAAACTGTCTACGGCCATGTCCGACAGCTTGTTGTACATCGGTACGGTGAATGCACCAGGTCCGGTTTATCGCCGCAACGCGGTCAAGAACATGCCCACGTTCAAGACCTGGGGCTTTGAGTTCTACCGGACCTATCCGTATCGGGGACCCCAGTGGTATCTGGACGAATAGTCCAAAAAGGCCATCAAGGGCCATGACAAAGTTTCGGGTTCGGGCGGCTTCGGCCGCCCGTGACATTTTTGGGCTCTCCTGCCAGAACTGTTATTGCCAGATTTAGGGTCCAGACCCATAAACGGGGGCACACAGGGTAAAATGTATCAATTCGGGCGTTTTGTCCTCATTCGTGCCGCGCTGGCCATATTTACGCTGATCGTTGTTTCCTTCATCGTGTTTTCGCTGATGGAACTGGTGCCCGGGGACTGTGCGGAACGCTATCTGGCGTTCAAAAATACCCAGGGCAGCCCGATTTCAATCGCAGACATCGACGCGGAACGTGTTCGTCTGGGGCTCGACAGGCCCTATTTGGTGCGCTGGGGCAACTGGATCATCAATGCCTTTCAAGGCGAGTTTGGCGACAGTTGCATCCTGCGGGTCAACATTGCCCAGTTGCTGGGCCAGAAGTTCTGGCTGAGCCTGGGGATCACCCTGTCGGCGCTGCTTCTGGCCTATGCCATTGCCATTCCAGTGGGAATTATCTCGGCGACTTCCAACAACCCTTATCTGAACAATTCCCTGCGCCTGGTTTCGTATCTCGGTCTGGCGCTGCCGAACTTTCTTCTCGCCTTAATGATCATGCTGTTCTCCACAGTCGTTTTCGGAGACACGCTGACCGGGCTGTTCTCAAGGGAATTTCGAGACGCTGCATGGTCCTACGAACGGGTACTGGATTTTTTATCCCGGGCCTGGCTTCCGGTGGTCATTCTGGGCTGGTCAGCGACCGCTTTTGCCATCCAGACCGTGCGGGCGCTGATGTCCGACGAGATCGGCAAGCTCTATGTCACTGCCGCCGCCGCCCGGGGTGTGTCAGGGGGGCGGTTGCTCCTGCGCTATCCGGCAAAACACGCGTTAACCCCGATCATCAATTCCCTGGGGTTCGATCTGAACCGGATCTTTAACGAATTGCCGATCGTGGCGCTGATCCTGACCCTGACCGAGGCGGGATCGCTGCTGATCGAGGCTCTGGCCCGATCGAATGACCAGCAATTGGCCGGGGCGATCATATTTATGCTGACGGCCAGCATCGTGGGGCTGAACTTTTTGACTGACATCGCGCTTGCAATATCCGATCCACGCATCCGCCGAAGCATAATTGGGTAAGGCCGATATGACAGACACCTCCTCTACCGAGACCAATGTGGATCAAAAGCTCAAGGAGGCATATTTCACCGCCGGACAGGGGCAGTTGATCTGGGCGCGGTTCAAAAAACAAAAAGCGGCCATGGTAGGCGCCTGGGTGCTGATCGTTATGATCCTGTCGGGGATTTTCGCGCCGTTCCTGACCCCTTACGACCCTACCGTTGCCGGCCGTAACGAGAGTTACCTCAACGGCGCTCCGCAAATCCCGAAATTCTGGGACGAAAACGGCTTCTCATGGCGCCCGTTCATTTACACGTTTGAGCGAACCCGCTCGATTCAGACCAATTTTCGCTGGGTGACCACCATCGACCGGGAAAAGCGGCGCTATGTGCAGTTTTTCGTCGAAGGGTCCAAATACACCTATTTGCGTTTTAATGTGAACCTGCCGGGCAAGGCACTCGACTTCACCATCCCCGGATTTGCCTTCAAGACCCATTTGTTTGGCGTTGAAAGCGGCCAGGTCCATATTTTTGGCACCGATGCCACGGGCAAAGACATATTTTCAAGGACGTTTTTTGCCATCAACACCTCGCTGGCGGTGGGCACGATCGGGGTGTTTATCGCCTTTGTTCTGGCCCTGATCATCGGCGGGGTGTCGGGCTACTATGGGGGGTGGATCGATTCGGTGCTGCAAATGATCACCGACGCGGTCCGAACCATTCCAGCCATTCCGCTGTTCATGGCGGTGGCGGCGTTCATACCACCCGAATGGAGCTCTGAGACCCGATTTTTATTCATATCGATGATGCTGGGTTTCATCGGCTGGCCAACCCTGGCGCGCCGGGTGCGCACCCATCTTTTAACCGAGCGCAATCAGGAATATGTGCTGGCGGCCCAATTGTGCGGCGCCTCGGCGGGCCATGTGATCCGACGCCATCTGCTGCCCAGTTTTACCTCCTACATCATTGTCGATCTGGTGATTTCGTTTCCATATATGGTGCTTTCCGAAACAGCGCTTTCATTCATCGGGCTAGGACTTAAGGACCCGGTCAATTCTCTGGGGGTGATGTTGCAAAGCGTGACCAACGCCGATGTGATGCTCAATTATCAGTGGTATTTTATTCCGGTGATATTCTTCATCACACTGGTTCTGGCGTTCGTATTTGTCGGCGACGGTCTTCGGGATGCCGCCGACCCCTATTCGAGCGTCAAGAAATGAGCCGGCTGCTCGAAGTTGAAAATCTGACGCTGCAGTTCGACACCGACGAGGGGCGAATAACGGCGGTGGACAATGTTTCGTTCTCGCTGGACGCTGGCGAGACCATGGGGCTGGTGGGAGAAAGTGGCTCGGGCAAATCGGTGACGGCCAAGGCCATCATGAAGCTGAACCCCGGAAATGCCCATTACAGCGAGGATACAAAAATCACCCTGTTTCTGGACGATGGCCCCGTGGATATCATGTCGCTGAAGACCTCAAAAGAACTACAGGTGATCCGCGGCGGGGCGATCTCGATGATCTTTCAGGAGCCCATGGCCAGCTTTGCGCCGGCGCTGACCATCGGCAACCAGATGGTCGAACAACTCCAGATCCATACGGACATGAACGCCAAAAAAGCGCGCGAGGTTTCCATTGAAATGCTGGATCGGGTGGGGATTTCGGATGCGGCGACCCGGTTCAAACAGTTCGCGTTTGAATTGTCGGGGGGCATGCGCCAGCGGGCGATGATCGCCATGGCATTATCCACCCGGCCAAAGCTGCTGATCGCTGACGAGCCAACCACGGCGCTTGATGTGACCATTCAGGCCCAGGTTATCGATCTGATGAAAGACCTGGTGGATGATTTCGGGATGGGGATAATTTTCATTACCCATGATCTGGGGGTCATCGCGCAGACCGC
>JAADFY010000169.1:0-18947 GCA_013152625.1 Alphaproteobacteria bacterium | reverse complement strand
GCCTGCTGGCCGCCCTGCCCCGACTCGATGATCTCGACGAGCCTTTAACGCCAATTCCGGGGGATATTCCCTCGCCACTGGAGCGGCCGCCGGGGTGTGTGTTCAACACCAGATGCCCGGTGGTTGTTGGCGACCAGTGTCGGACCGAAGTGCCACAATTCACCCAAATCGATCCGACACACCGGGCCGCGTGCCATCTGGTGGGCGCCGGAGCGGCCAAGCCATGAGTGCGGACAAAAACCAACCGGCACTGATTTCGGCCCGGGATCTTTCGGTGCATTTTCCGCTTCGGGGCGGGATCGTGGGCAAACGCCTGTTCGTGCGGGCGGTGGAAGGGGTGGATATCGATATTGCTCCGGGCAGCTTTTTCGGCCTGGTGGGGGAAAGCGGGTCCGGCAAAACAACTCTGGGTCGCGCTTTGTTAAAGGCGGCACCCATTACACGAGGTGAAGTCACCTATGATGATGGTGAAAAACGCTTCGATCTGACCAAAATCAGTGCCCGGGAACTGCGCGATTATCGCTCACGGGCGCAACTGATCTTTCAGGACCCGTATGCGGCGCTCAGCCCGCGGATGACGGTTCGCGACATCATCGCCGAACCGATCGAGGTCATGGGTCTGACCTCCTCGCGGGAAGAAACCGACACGCGGGTGCGGGAAATCGCGGAAAAATGCCGGCTCAATCTTGAGCATTTGCGGCGGTTTCCCCACGCGTTTTCCGGCGGACAGCGCCAGCGCATTTCCATAGCCCGGGCCCTGGTGTCAAAGCCTCGATTTGTGGTGGCCGACGAAAGCGTGGCGGCGCTGGATGTTTCGATCCAGGCCGATGTGCTGAACCTGCTTAAAGACATTCAACAGGAAATGGGCCTGACGTTTTTGTTCATCAGCCATGATTTGAGCGTGGTGGCGCATATCTGCGACAGGGTTGCGGTGATGTATCTGGGGCGGCTGGTGGAAACGGCGCCGACCCGGGCCCTGTTTAACGCCCCCCGCCACCCGTACACAAAAGCGCTTTTGTCCGCCATTCCGTCTCTGGATCCCGATGATCGGGGCAAGGCGGAAAAGCTGGTGGGGGAAATTCCTTCGCCCACCAATCAGCCGCCGGGGTGTAAATTCCAGACCCGGTGCCGGTTTGCCATCGACAGATGCCGCCAAGAGGAACCGAAGCTGGAACCGGCTGGCGACCTGCGCAATGTGGCCTGTCATCGCTGGCAGGAACTTCTGAACACGCCCGAGCTCGTATCCGCGTAACCGAGCGGCAACCCTTACGCCTGGAAAAACTGCGCACCCTCGGGGCCGATCTTGACGTCGGTCAGGGTGTGATCGGCATGGGTCATGCGAAAACTGAGCAGCTTTCGGGTCAGGCGCAACAGGGTGGTGGCGTGGGCAGGATCATTGGCAAGATCGTTCATCTCATGGGGGTCGGCGTCAAGATCGAACAACACGGGCGGCAGGGGGCCATTGAAATGCACCAGCTTGAACCGCTCTTCACGCAAAATGACCAGATTGGCCTCACGCAGGGGAATTGAAGTATTGCCCTGCCACTGGGTGGGCCGGGCCGGATCGCCAAAATCAAGCTCGAGGTGAACACAATCGCGCCAGTTTTCTGGCCGGTCGCCGCGCAAAAACTGCACCAGGGACCGCCCGTTCATGGCCGCGGGAATCGGCCGGCCGATAGATTCGAGTATGGTGGGGGCTATATCAATGGACTCCGCCAGGGCGTCAACGGTTGATCCATGGGCGCTTTTATGGCGCGGATCGCGGATGACCAGGGGGGTATGAAAGGAGGGGTCATGGAAACTGTGCTTGCCCCAGAGATGGTGATCCCCCAGCATTTCACCGTGATCGGCCATGACCACGATCAGAGTATCGTCATACTGACCGCTATCTTTTAGAAAATTCACGACGCGGCCGATATGGTGGTCAACCTCGGTGACCAGTCCAAAATATAAGGCCCGCATCATCTGCACATCGGCATCGCTTGTATGATCGAGCTGATCTTGACAGCCCTGAACCAACGACTGGATGGGGTTGTACTGCCGGACCTCTTGCAAATAGGGATGCAGGGCGGCGTCCTCCTCTGCGGTGGCCCGGCGATTGGGCAGGGGCAGATCCTCGCCTTGATACATCCGATTGTACGGGGCAGGGGCGACCAGAGGCGCGTGGGGGCGGATATAGGTTAGCAGGGCAAACCAGTTCTGATCCGCTCGTACCGACATTTCACGTAAAAATTCATTTGTCAGGAACGCGGTGTCGCTGTCCTGTTGCGAGTAGAACGGAGGGTCATCGGGCCGAGCCAGCTGATCTTTTATCGGTGACACAGGCTCAAAAAACCTCGATTGGGGCGGCAAGTCGTACCCTTTGGCCTTAAGATCGGCCCGCCAACGGATCGCCGAATGAAACCGCATCTCAACGATCTCATCAAATCCGGGCAAAACCATCTCCTCGTGATAGAGTTCCGGGTCGGCAGGATGGCGGGTTCGAGGGTCAATTGTGGTGTCGGTATAGCCAAACAGCAAGGGCGCATAGCCGGCCTTTCGGGCCTCCCGGGCTACGTTGGTCAACTCTCCCGGCAGGGGCGTGCCATTACGCACCGAACGGTGGTTCATGGCATAAAGGCCGGTAAAAATGCTGGCCCGGGAAGGTCCGCACGGGTTGGTGACGGAAAAGTGGCGGGTAAAAGTTGTCGCCTCGGCCCGCAGGGCATCCATAGCCGGCGTTTTTACATGTTCTGCCAACGGTCCGAGAATACAATCGGCGCGAAGCTGATCAATGATGATGAACAGGATTTTGAGGCGGTCTGACATGGCAATTTCCAACCGGGAACCGAACCGAATTGCGTGCTGATTTTTTCGCAACGCCGCTGTTTCGCGAAGCTGGCGAGCAATGTCAAGAAAATATAATCAGCAAGACAATTCCGGCCACAACAATGAGCGCGGCAACAAGGCGTTTTGCCCAGGGCCGTTCGCCAAAAATGAGAACGCCGATCAACGCGGCAACAATCACCGAAGATTCACGAACCGCCGAAACAGCGCCAAAAGGCGCAATGTTCTTGGCAAATATTACCAGTCCGTAGGCCGCCGCCGACAACAGCCCACCCAGCACCCCCAGCCCCCAGGTGCGGGCAGGCAATGTGGAGAGCTTTGCGCGCTGACGCCACAAGATAAATCCAGCAACATATATCTCAAAAAAGAACAGCCACCCGATGTAACCCAGCGGACTTCCCGACACCCGCACGCCAATGCCATCCACCACTGAATAGGTGGCGATCATGGTGCCGGTCAGCAGGGCCGCGCCCAGGGCTTTGGTGCCCATCCCATCCCGCCCACCGCCCCAGGCCAAGATGATGATACCGAAGGACACCACAAACACCGCACCCCATGCCGCCGGCGCGAGATTTTCGCCGGCAAACAGCACCGCCCCCAATGAAATGAGCACCGGGGCGATCCCGCGGGAAATGGGATAGACATGGGACAGATCGCCAAGCCGATAAGAATTGAGCAGGAACCAGTAGTAAAAAAAATGAATGACCGTCGAGGCAGCAATATAGGGCCAGGCGGCGGGGGCCGGCGGCGCGTACAAAACAATCAGCGCAACCCCCACCATCACATGGCCGCTGGCAATCAGACCCAGGGTGAGCAACCGGTCACTAGCGCCCTTGATCAGGGCGTTCCAGACGGCATGAAGAATGGCCGCAGTCAGAACCAGGCTTAAGGCAAAAAACGGGGTTTCACCCATGGTGCACTGGTTCCATGCCGTCTGAAATATCTTTGTCCTCGCGCCGGACGCCTCTTTTGTCCTCGCGCCGGACCGGCTGGACCGCATGAAGAATGGCCGCAGTCAGAACCAGGCTTAAGGCAAAAAACGGGGTTTCACCCATGGGGAGAGTTTTTCTGTCTTAAGGCCATCTCGGCGCTCCGCACCGGGCCTGCGGCGCAACACGGCCATGGCCAGAAAAAACTGGATTGCCGCGCTCCCTCCGGTTCGCTCGCAATGACGCGAAAGGCTTGTGCCATGGCCTGCCGAACTTTTGCCGGCGCCTGCAACCAACCCGCAGTCAGGGGCGCTCCCCCCGGGCCAGCCGGGCATTGACATCTTCAATTACCGGCTCAATGTCCCTTAGATCGTCAATGACATAGTGGGCCCCGGCCCGCTCTAAAATATCGCGGGTAATGGCCATCCGCCGTTCGAGCTCTTTGGGGGAAAGCGCCCGGCCCTCTTCGGGGGTGTCCACATCCATATAGTTCGAATAGCGCACCAGCCCGACGCCCCAGCACCCGGCATTAAGCGCTTCGCCAACGCCGGAAACCGTGTCATCGACCTTAATGACCGAGGCGATGGTATCAATGCCGAGCAGGTCGAGATTTTTGTATACCATGTGTGGCGCGGGCCGGGCGCCATGGGCCACTTCATCGCCCGCCACAGAAGCATCGGGGCGATATCCCTGTTTTGCGGCTTCTTCTTCGAGAATATCGACCATGGGCCGGGTGAATCCGGTGGTGGAGCCGATCTTGACGCCGGTGGCCTGCACCCGTGAAACCACTTCGGCGACGCCGGGCAGAAGGTCGGTGTATTTGTGCAGGCAGGCTAACTGCATGGGCACAAAATCGGCAAACATGGCGTCCACCTCCGGCTGACCGGGCAAACTGCCATGGACCGATTTCCAGCGCTCGGCAATGGTGGGAACCTCGGTTAGCGCCTTGATATGCAAATCCTTGCGCAGCCCCATGGGGCCACGGGCTTCGGCCATGGTGATGGTCACGCCATGTTTGGCAAACACATCCACAAACACCACCGCCGGGGCCACTACCCAGGCATCGGCCGTGGTGCCGCTCCAGTCGAGTATGAGGGCTTTAACGGGGCCACGATATGAACGCGAATAGACAAAATGGGACATTTATATTTTCCTGACTGTTTTTGGATTCAAAGCGACGGGTTTGGGGATTGAATTGGGGCCGGGTCGAGCAATTCTCTTGATCGCTCGCGTTCGAAGAGGGCTTTTTGCGGCGGGCTCGCCCGTTTGACACCCATGGCTGTCAACGCCTGGCGGACGGCATCAACCAGTTCACCCATGACGGCTTTGTCCAGCCGGCCAATGCAGCCGATCCTAAAGCTGTCGACGGTGGTGAGCTTGCCGGGATAGATAATGAAGCCGCGGGATTTGAGTTCTTCATAAAAGCGCTCAAAGTGAAATTGCGGATCGGCGGGATTGAAAAACGTAACAATAATCGGCGACTGCCAGCGGTCCTTAAGCAGGGTCTCAAACCCCAGATCGCGCATTCCGGCCACCAAGGTGTCGCGGTTTTCGGTGTAGCGGGCGCAGCGCCCGATAGCGCCACCCTCTGCCGTGTGCTCCTTTAAGGCGCACATGAAGGCGGCAACGGCGTGGGTGGGCGGGGTGAACCGCCACTGGCCGGTTTTCTCCAGATGCGCCCACTGGGCGTGAACATCAAGGCTTAAGGAACGGGCGTTGCCCTTGGTGGCGGCCAAAGCGCTTTTGCGGGCGATGACAAAACCAAAACCGGGCACCCCTTCGAAACATTTGTTGGCGGAGGCGACCATGGCCTCAAATTCGATTTCGGCAGATTTGAAGGGTAATGCACCAAAGGCGCTCATTGAATCCACAAGCAGTTTTCTGCCCGCTTTGCGCACCACTTCGGAAATTTCGCGTAACGGGTTCAAAATGCCCGAACTGGTCTCGCAATGGACGACAATGACATGGGTAATGCGCGGATCGGCGATCAGGGCTTCTGCAACTTCGGCACCCCGGGGCGGCAAATAATCGCCCTTGTCGATCACCACTGTTTTTTGCCCCAGGTAGGCCAGGGTCTGCACAATCCGCCGGCCATAGGCGCCATTGACCAGAACCAGAGACTTTGAATTCGCTCCCAGAAACGAGCCCAGCATGGCCTCAACGGCAAATGTGCCACTGCCCTGCATGGGCACGCAATCGAATGCATGTTCACCGGGCAAATCACCGCCGGCAGGACCGGGCTCAATCATGGCGACCAGCTTTTGGCGCATCTGAGCGGTCAGGGTACGAAAATCATCATCCCAGGACCCCCAGTCGCGCAGCATGGCGCGCTTGACAGCGGCCGAGGTGGTCAGGGGACCGGGGGTTAAAAGCCAGGGTTCGCCAGACAGGGGCGGCGGAAGGGGAGCTGCGTTTACAGCGGAATGTCGGGAATACGCGGCGCCGTTTTCAAGGGGTGCGCCGTTTCCGGTTTTGGGCTGTTCGGAGATCATGGCCGGGGCCTTTTCCACGTAACAATCGGGGAAAATTAGGCAGGAGCCAAGGGAAAGTAAAATCTATATTTCGAATGATGTCATCGATTTTACTTATGAGCCATCTTCGACCTCAACCAGCCGTGTATCGCGCAGCAGGCCATGGCGGGACAGAATGGAAACGGCAATGGTTGCGAACAGGGAATTGATCTCGCGCAGGCTTCGCACGATTTCGAGATGGGCATCGGAGGATTCGATACTTTCCACGGCACCGCCCTTGAGACGGGCAAGATGGCGCTCATGGCTTTGTCGTTCCAGTTTGCGCATCCGGTCCTTTTCGACAATAAGCTGACGGGCCGATTCAATGTCCTCGGAAACAAGAACGTTTAGCGCCAACTGCATGTTGGCCATGACCCGGTCATGCAGATTGGTAAGCTCTTTCCAGCCATCGTCGGAAAAGCGCAGGCCCTTTTTGTGTTTGACCAGAACCAGATTGAGCAGGTTCTTGGCAACAATATCGCCGACGCGTTCGAGATTGATGGCAAAGCTGGTCAACTCCATGCCCCGCTCGGAATCGGTGGCGGTCAGGGCGCCGCGATTAACCTGGGCTATGTAGAGCTTGATCTCGGTGTGGGCTTCGTTGACCTGGCTGTCCAGCCGGCGAATGCGCTCGATCTGCACGCGATCGCCGGTCTCGAAAAACTCCATCACCGGGCGGATCATGACCTCGACCAGTTCGCTCATGCGCAACAATTCCCTTGTGGCGCTGGCAAGGGCCAGGCCCGGCTGATCCATGACCGTGCGATCCAGGGCACTGGCGGGGCGCAATCGCTCGGCGGCATCCTCGGGGGTGGCAATTTCCGGCAACAGGAATTTGACCAGCTTTTCCATGGGGGCAATGAACGGCAGACAGAGCAGCAACAGGGCCAGATTGAATGCGAGGTGAAAATTGACCACCTGGCGGCTGGCGTCAGCGCCTATGGCCAGAAACGGCAGATCAAAGAACCCCAGGACCAACAGCACCAGCAGGGCCCCGGTGGATCGAAAAATCAGATTTCCCAGTGGCAGGCGCCGGGCCACCCGGCCCAGCCCCCGAGTCAGCCAGACCGCGATCAGGCCGCCGCCGACATTGGCTCCCAAAATTAGCGGCAGACCGGCCTCAAAAGGCAAAATGCCCTGGGCGGAAAACGCCGCGATCATGAGCACCGCGGCCACCGAAGAGTGGATCATGAACGTGAACACCACCCCGGCGATAAAAGCGGTGACGTAATCGCCGGCGAGATAGCCGGCAATAAAGGGCATGAATTCGGATTGCTTGAGGGGGGTGGTGGCCTCTCCGATCATTTTCAGGGCCAGAAGTATAAAGGCGATGCCCATGAAAACGCGCCCGATCTGTTTTAAGACGCGGGCGTCAAATTTGAGAAACAGCCAGCCGCCGGCCAGCAACAGCACCGGGATCAGGAAGGTCAAATTAAGGGACAGAAACTGAACGACAATCGCCGTGCCAAGGTCGGCACCAAGCAGCATGGCCAGGCCGCCGCCAATGGTCACCAGCCCGCCGGCGGCAAACCCGGCGGCCAGAACCGATGTGGCCGTTGCGCTTTGCAACAGGATGGCCACGCCACCGCCGACCGCAGCGCTGGCCAGACGGCCCCGGGCCGGATTGGCAATGGCTCGGCGCAGGGCCGGACCCGAAGCGCGCTCGACACCGGTGCGCACCATGCGTACCGAATAGAGCAAAAGCATCACCGCCCCGGCCAATTGCACGAGGATAAAAACAAGGTTCACTCAGGTTCACTCCAATATATTCGTGCCTGCGACCGGCCAGCGGCGCCCGGGGGCCTGCAAGCCAGTGCCGTTTCGCAGGTCCTGAATGCCTTGCGGCACCGGCGCGAAACGGGATCAGGGCACGAAAGAAATCAAACGCGCATAATCGCGATGGTGTATTGACAACTCAAATCGTTAGATTTGATACTACTATTACCTGACCTTATACCACAAGGAGCGGCCAATGCGATATGTGCAATTGCGTGCCTTTCACCATGTGGCCGTCGAGGGCGGTTTTTCCCGGGCCGCCGCCGCGCTCAACCTTACGCAGCCGGCCATTTCCGATCAGGTTCGAAAACTGGAGGAAGACTACGACATCTTGCTGTTCAACCGGACCAAAAAACAGGTCACCCTGACCGAAGCGGGGCAAAAACTGCTCGAAATCTCGCACCGGATGTTTGAGGTGGAGCGACAGGCCAGGGACCTGCTGGCGGAAAACCGGGCCGTGGCCATGGGCACCTTGCGGATTATCTCCGCCTCACCGCTGCAACTCACCGAGTTACTGACCCCGTTTGCAGACCGGCATCGGGGCATTCGCATCGTGTTGCGGTCGGGAAATTCCGAGGCGGTCATTAATGCACTTGTCGGGTATGAGGCCGACATTGGAGTTTTAGGGGAAATCCCGGCCGGGCGGCGGTTTATGGTGCGCCCGCTGGGCCATACCCGGCTGGTGGCTTTTGCCGGCGTCAACACCGAAGCAGGCCAGGGGGGGCCGCTCAGTCTGGCGCAACTGGCCACCTGTGCGCTGGTATTGCGCGAGCCGGGATCAAAAACCCGGGAGGCGCTGGAAAATGCGGCCCGCCGCGCCGGTGTGCCCATCGAGGCGGCATTTGAAGTGGAGGGCCGGGAGGCCATTCGCGAGATCGTGGCTTCAGGGGCCGGGGTGGGCGTGGTGTCGGAGGCCGAGTTCGGCCATGATCCGCGGCTGGTCAAAATCGACATTACCGGCGGCCCGATCAGATTGGACGAGGCGCTGGTGTGCCTGAAAGAGCGGGCCGGGGGCCGCCTGATCGGGGCATTCATGGAACTGGCCACCCGAAGGGCGGGGCCAAAATAGTCAGTCCGGTGCGCGGAACGCCCGATCAGACATTTCTATCAGTTCGTCAAATATGGCGGGGGCGGAACACACCACCCGGCCGCCGGTCTGCAACATCTGGTCGGCGCTTTGTTTTTCCAGCCGTCCGCCGGCCTCGGCCACCAGCAACTGACCGGCCAGACAGTCCCAGGCGTTCATGTGGGGCTCGGCATACCCGATCAGCCGCCCGGCGGCGACATAGGCAAGCATTAGCGCGCCGGAGGCATTGCGAAAGAATATGCCGCCCTTTTCGACCAGCAACTCCATAAAAGAGATGACCTGGCTGGCCGGGGTGCGCCCGTTCATCCCCAGCCCCAGGCTGCCGGTATCCAGCCCCCGGGTGGCAGAGACCTTGATCGGGGCGCCGTTCAGTTCAGCGCCGCCGCCCAGGGTGGCGGCGAACATTTCATTGGCCGAGGGCTCGAATATTACGCCGACTTTTGTGGTGTCGTCATGAACGACCGCTAAAACCACACACCAGGCGGGAATGGCGGTGAGAAAATTGGCGGTGCCGTCAATGGGATCGATCACCCAGGTGTAGCCGGATGTACCGGCAACATTGTCCTGTTCCTCGCCGACAATGGCATCGTCTGGAAACCGGGCGGCCAGCCGGGCGCGGATGAAGGTTTCCACATCGCGGTCCGCGTTTGAAACCAGGTCCTGAGCGCCTTTTTGCTCTATGACGAGTTCGCCAACGGAACGGAAATATTCAAGCGCCTTTTCACCCGCTTCTCGGGCCAGACCTTTGGCGAATTCATAGCGGGAAGTGACTGGATGTTCCAAGGGAGTTCCTTTGCCGGCGTCGATTCGGGCCGACAATAAAGGGGATTGCGGGATTAGTCGCGGAGTAAAACCGGGCCCTTGGCGGCGAACGTCACCCCGACCGCCTCGTCGGGCCTGAACGGGGCATCCACATTGCCGGAGATGGCGAAAATATCGCCCAGATCGGTGCTTAAGGTGAGTTCGAGGTGATTGCCCACATAGGTAATGCGGACAATTTTTCCCGGGATGGCGTTGGTGGCGCTGGCGGGACCGAGAACGATCTTGTTGGGCCGGACAGCGAGATATGCCGCGCCCTCTTTCATGCCGCGGGCAGGCAATTTAATGGTATAGGGGCCAAGTTTTACTTCGGCGGTATCATCCTTGATGGCAGTGATGCGGCAGACGAGATTGTTGGCCTCACCAATAAAATCGGCCACGAACCTGTTGGCGGGCTTCTCATATAGATCGCGGGGGGTGCCATCCTGGGCGATGGTGGCATTGTTCATGACGATAATCCGGTCGGAAACGGCCAGCGCTTCCTCCTGATCGTGGGTGACATAAACGACGGTCAGGCCCAGATTTTGCTGGATTTCGCGGATTTCCTCGCGCACCTGCCGGCGCAGCTTGGCGTCCAGATTGGACAGGGGCTCGTCAAACAGCAGCACCTGGGGTTCGAGGACCAGCGCCCGGGCCACCGCGACGCGCTGCTGCTGGCCGCCGGACAATTCAGAAGGGAGCCGGGACCCGTAGTCGGCCAGGCCCACCAGATCGAGGCCGGCCAGGGCCCGTTTTTTAGTGTCGACCTTGTTAAAGCCGGAAAATTTCAAACCATAGGAAACATTTTCCAAAACACTCATGTGGGGGAAAAGAGCGTAGGACTGGAACACCATGGATACATCCCGGTCGGTGGCGGGCAGTTTGGTGACATCGACCCCGCCAATCCAGACCGAGCCGGACGTGGTCATTTCCAGCCCGGCAATCATACGCAGGGTGGTGGTCTTGCCACAGCCGGAGGGGCCCAGAAGTGTCACCAGGGTGCCCGTGGCGATCTGCAGGGAAATGTCATCCACCGCCGTTACGGTTTTTCCATAGATTTTGGTGACCCCCCTGAACTCGACGGAGGCGGCCTGCTGGTCGGTGCCGGGTTCTGATTTCTGTCTTTCAACCATTAGCTGGTGACCTTCATTATCTGGTGACCTTTTGCGTCTTGCTGGTTTGCAACAGGGCGGTTCGCCGCCCGATTCTGGTTCGGCCCACAAGCAGTTGCAGCAGCCCCACCGCCGTCAGCATGACCACAATCAGGGTTGTTGAATAGGCGATGGCAAGGCCGAAATCATTGTTCTCAACCCGGCCGATAATATAGGCGGTGGCCATGTTGTATTTGGCCGAAACCAGAAAAATCACGGCCGAAATCGCCGTCATGGCGCGGACAAAACTATAGACCAGCGCCGCAAGTATGGCCGGTCGCAACAGGGGCAGGATGATATTGATGAATGTCTGCCAGGAATTGGCGCCAAGGGTGAGCGAACTTTCGTCCAGGGACTTGTCGAGTTGCGACATGGAGGCAATGCCGGCGCGCACCCCCACGGGCATGTTGCGGAAGATAAAACTGACCACCAGAATAATGCCGGTGCCGGTCAGTTCGATGGGCGGCACGTTAAAGGCGAGAATGTAGCTCACCCCGATCACCGTGCCGGGAATGGCAAACGAAAGCATGGTGCCAAATTCAAAAACGTTCTTGCCGGCAAATTTCTGCCGGGTCAGCAAGTAGGCGGTCACCAGCCCGACCGAGGCGGTGAGCGGGGCGGCGATGGCGGCAATTTTCAAGGTGGTCCAGAATGAATCCCAGGCCGAGCCGGTCCACATTCGATCGCCAAGGCTGAAATCGAGGGAAAACGCGGTGAGGTAATTCTTGAAGGTGAGGTTGTTGTTGACCCCCCACAGTTCAACAAAACTGCCGTAAACGATCATGACATAGATCACCAGCGTGAACGCGGTCCACACCAGCGCCGCAATGAGCACCGGAATGGCCAACCCCTTTGGCAACAGCGGATGCATACCGCTGTCGCCCTTGCCGGTCATGGTGGCGTAGGATTTTTTGCCCAGCCAGAAGCGCTGGGCAAAGAACGCCGACAGGGTGAAGCCGAGCAGCACCAATGCAAGAACCGCAGCGCGGCCCTGATCGTACTGGGCGCCGACAATGGCAAAAAATATCTCGGTGGAAAGCACGTCAAAATTACCGCCCAAAACAAGTGGATTGCCGAAATCGGCCATGCTTTCGATGAAGCCAAGCAAAAAGGCATTGGCCAGTCCGGGGCGCATCAGGGGCAGGGAAATGGTGCGGAAGGTGTGCCAGCGGTCAGCGCGCAGGGTCTGGGCCGCCTCCTCCATGGAGGGTGAGACGCCCTCGACGACGCCAATGAGGACCAGAAACGCAATGGGGGTATAGGCGAGTACCTGGGCGATGATGATGCCGGGCATGCCATAAACCCAGCGGGTGGGCCGGATCCCGAACAAGTCGGCGAAGAAAACGGTGATGGCGCCGGACTGACCTAAAAGCAATATGATTGCCAGGCCAATGACAAACGGCGGCGTAATGATGGGCAGCACCGTCATGGCGCGCAAAATGCGTTTGAAGCGGAACCCGGTCCGGGTCACCACAAGGGCAAATACGAGCCCCAGAACCGTGGTGGTGGCGCCAACGATAATGGCGAGCACGAGCGAATTCCACGCCGCCCCGCACCGACCCCCCGAAAGGCAGCCCAGGCCCCATAATCGACGGTCGGTGAATTTGTCGAAAAACACAGCAATGGAATAGGTATTTTCCTCGGTAATAAAAGCCGAGGAAAGCATGTTGAGAATGGGGAAAAACACAAAAATCGAAACAATTGCGATGATAAACCCAATGGCGCCAACGACAAAAATGTCGCCATTGACCGCGCCACGGGCGGCGATCCCCTGGGTAAACATGAACAAAAAGGCGCTGGCAACCAGCATGGCCCCATAGCCCATGCCAAACTGGCGGTCGCCTAAAGGACCGAACAGAGCCTCAAGCCAGCCGAACTGCCAGCCGCGCAGGCCAATGGAAAATCCCTGACCAATGAGATAGCCAAAACCGAGCGCCCCGCAAATGATGAGCACTTTTGCAAATAACGGATCGGTTCGCGTGCGGCCAAGGACAAATAACGGGCCCAGAGCGAGGGGAAACAGCGGCGCCAGCCACAGCTTCTTGCCCGCCAGCATCAAAAACAGAGCCGGGGAAAAGTCGGCGTCAAACGGATAGCCGCCAAACAGCCACTCAAACGAGAAAAACCCGTCCTCAACCCCGTACCAGGGGATGAGCAACAGGCCAACCCACCCGGCCATCAACCAAAGATTGAGGGCCGGGTGGGTGGTTCTCAAGATCGAGGCGTTACGCACGAAGGTCGCGCAACGGTACTATTGCGGAAGGATGGAGACCTCATTGTCCCACTTTTCAAGCAGACGCCGACGCTCGGCGGACGAACCATAAAGCTTGAAGTCATAATCGATAAGCGTGATGGAGGCGAGATCAGGCGCCGAAGGCGATGTCTCGGCATTCACATTGGAGGGGACCTGAAAGGCGTTGACTTCCAATGCCCGGGACTGAACTTCCGCGGTCAAAGCCCAATCATAAAAGGCCTTGGCGCTTTCAAGGTTCCGGGCCCCATCTATGATGGACATGGAGCCGATTTCAAAGCCGGTGCCTTCGACAGGGGCCACCACCTGAATGGGGAAGCCGGTGACGGCCTGCTTGACCGCGTCATGCATGAACACAATGCCGATGACATTTTCGCCACGGGCGGCAGCCTTGATGGGGGCCGAGCCGGACTTGGTATAGTTTGAGATGTTCTTGTGCAGGGCCTTCATGAATTCAAAGCCCTCTTCTTCACCAAACAGCTGCACCATGGTGGCCAGGGTCGTGTAGGCGGTACCCGATGAATTGGGGTTGGCCATCTGCACGAAGCCCTTGTAGACCGGCTTGGTCAGGTCTTTCCAACCGGTTGGAACCGGCAGATCGTTGGCGGCCAAAAGCTCGGTGTTAAAGCCATAGCCAAGGGCACCGGAATAAATGCCGATGGTCTTGTCATTGGCAGAGGTGGCCTGATTGATGGCCCAGTCCTGCAACTCGGAACGCATGGGCGAAATGTAAGGCTGGGTGAGGTTTTCCTCGGCGGCCTGCAAATGCGGATCGCCGGTACCGCCCCACCACACATCGCCTTTCGGATTGGCGGATTCGGCCTTGATCTGGGCAAAGGTTTCGCCGGAGCTCTTGCGGGTCATGTCCACATCGATGCCGGTGGCCTCTTCAAAACCACGGGCCATGAGCTGGCACCAGTCTTCCTGGGCGCTGCAATAAAGGGTCAGCTTCTGGGCGCTGGCCGTGGTGGTGAAGGCGGCGGACGCCGACAGGGCAACCAGCACACCGATTATTGTACCACTAAGTCTTTTCATTGGTATTCCTCCCTTGGGCACATGGTGCCTCTTTTTCATTCAATGCAATTGACTGCCAAAATCGTTTTCTTGTCAAATGAAATTGGCGGCCAGGCTCCGAAGCTCGGCAAACTGCCCGGATTCAGGGGGTTCCCTTTTGTCTCATGCAATTTTTTTTGTCTCACGGCTCGTACCACTCAGACCATGACGCTGGTCGCTATGGTCTGAGTTGAGCCTACGACGTGCGGCCTGACCGGCCGGCTCGCGTTGAAGCTCGCTGAACTCGGGCCCCGAAATAGAGCTCGCCCTTGGCGTCATTGCGAGGCGCGACAGCAACGAAGCAATCCAACTTCCAATAAAAGAAATCAAACTGGATTGCCGCGCTCCCTTAAAGGTCGCTCGCAATGACGAACAGAAAAATGGGGCTCCTACTAAAGTCGCACCGTCCCGGCCTTGAGCCGGGACCTCATCGCTAGTTGAACGAGGCCCCGGATCAGGTCCGGGGCGGTGCGGGTTTTGTAGTGGCGGCTGCTCACAGGGGTCCGCACCTAAATCCTGTTGTCCGGAAAAAAGGCCCGCACTGTGGCGGGCCTTTTGTGTTTGGCTGACACCCTGACGGGCTGTCAGCAGCAGTTTGATGCTTAGTCACAAACCCACTTCATGGTGTGGAAGTTGAATTCGAAACTTTGCATGGGCACCCAGGAAAACCCTTCCAGACAATCCGAAAACGCCTGCTGGCTGCGTTGTGTCAGCACGTAGACATCAGACTGATTGTCGACCAGTTTTTGCTGAATTTTCTTGTAGATTTCGTTTTGCGCAGCCACATCGCCAGTGCCGCGCGCTTCATCGATCCAGGCGTCGATTTCGTCGTCTAGCACCCATTCCATGGATGCCCAGGTGCCCTGGGCGCGGGAATGGTACTGGGTAAAGAAGAAGCTGTCAGGTGACGGGTAGGTCGCCCCGAAAAACACCATGTTTACGGCCGGTGTCGTTTCGGCTTTGCTGGCCAGTTCTGTCATCCGGTTCCATGGTTCCGGCTTCAGAATGGTGTCAAACCCGATCTGGTCAAGATTGGATTTCATCAACAGGGCGATTTCTTCTTCAAAGGCCAGGCCGGCCACGTACATGATCTCAACCGGGATCGGTGTATCGCCACTATATGTGCTGGCTTCAACATGCCCGCGTGCTGCTTCCATATCGAAAACAGGCTCTGACAAGGTGCCAAGATACGCGTCAGAAAACACATCTGGCATCGGTCCGGCAAGCGGTTCACCCGGCAAAAGAGCACTGCGAATGGTGTCATAATCCGTGGCCAGCGCGACGGCCTTGCGGATATGAACATCATCGGTCGGCGCCACCTGATGGTTTAACTTGAAGTAGAAATTGGTGGCCGTCGCATAGGAAATGACCCGGTAGCCGTCCATGGCCTCAATGGAATCATAAGTTTCCTGAGCCTGGGCATCGCTGGACATGGACAAGACACCGGACGCCGCAAGCGCCTTAACGGTGGCTTCTTCGTTGGTCACGATAAAGCGCACTTCGTCCACCGATCCGTCGGCCCAGCCAAGGTGATAACCGTCAAACCTCTTCATGGTCATGTTGGCGCCACGTTCCCAGTTGTCGAGCATATAGGCTCCGGCACCGGCGGAGTTATTGGCCAGGTAATCCTGCGCCCAGGGGTCGTCCTCGGTCTTGTTCGCATCGGCCAGATCGCTGTTCACCACGAACATGATCGGGGTGTTGGTCAGGAACGGCGTGTACACCTTGTTGAGCTTGAACTGAACGGTTGAATCATCAAGGGCTGTGACCGAATTTTCGTCCAACACACCTTCGAACAGGTAGGATGGGCCTTCGTTCAAAGACATCAGACGTTTGACCGAATAGACGACATCCCTGGCCTCAATTGGCGTGCCGTCCTGAAACATCGTCCCTGCCTTGAGGCGGAACGTATAGGTTAGCGTATCGTCGGAAACGTCCCAGCTTTCAGCCAGAAGGGGCAAAATGTTGCCCGATGCATCCAGCGTGGTCAGCGCTTCGTACATGTTCACACCGGCCATGTATTCCGTGTAGTCATTGATCTTGGCCGGATCAATTGTGCCAAATATCTGTACCGTGTTCACGGTGGCGACATTCTGTGCCGTCGCCGGCGTCGCGAGCAACAGCGCAGCTGCCCCTGCCAGCATTCCGGCTTTCCATAGTTTGCCAATTTGCATTTCATTCCTCCACTTTGGTTAATCGTCAGACTTTTGCCGGGTTGAGCTTTTCAATTGGCTGATATTCAAGTTCGTAGCCAAAATATCCGGGCCCGACGAGTTCGAGACCATGTTCACTTCGCCATTGCGGATTGCATGGCAGGCCGAACACAATGACCCTGAATCCGTATCTAATCTGTTCGGTGGTAATGGGTTGACCGGTTTCCAGATCCAGCAGGCAGATCAGATCCGGGGTGATTGCTCTGGGTGTGCCGTCACTGGTTTTCGCGATTAAAAATTCGTTTTGAAAGTCGAGCTTGATCTGACTTCCGGCGTCCGGGCCCAGCCCGTCGATGGTACAGCTGCCCCTGGCAAATCCGCCTTCGGTTCGCCGGTCGACATCCAGCACCCGGCCCTCAAACAGGCGAATGCCATTCAGGTCTCGGGCCAGCCGTTCGGCCGGGTTGCGGTTGGCCGCCTGCTCGGAATGGATAATACGACCAATGGAATTTATCAGCGACATGGAACCGCGCAGAATGCTCTTTTTGGCCTCGGCCCCGGTCATCGGATAGAGCGCGATCAGACCCGCCCCCCCCATTTCAACGGTGATCACCCGGGCAAATTTCTCGGTGGACAGATTATCGACCGTGTTGAGCACAATCGAGTTTCCCTTTTCATCCGCCATCACCATCGGACAGGCCGACACACCGCCCATGGTCATCGACACCATCTGCAATTCAGGAAAGGCGCGCCCCATTCCGTCGCCGTCAACAATGGGCAGCTTCATCTCGGCAGCGACGGCAATCGGGATGGTGGAATTCAACCCGCCAGCCTCAATGCAGAAAATCGCATCCGCCCGCTTGCCAAGGTAATTCTGCAAGGATTCAAGAGCTGCAATGGCTTCATTTCCCCGGGGCAGTTTTTCCAGCATGACCGTGGGCGCCCCCATCATGCATACCGGTATGATCAACGCGTCATCGTCGAATTCTTCGATGTCCAGAACCTGCACCGGCCCGTTTTTAGCAATGGCTTCTTCGGCCATCAAACGGCCAATATAGGGGTCTCCACCCCCACCGGTCCCAAGAAAGGCACCGCCAAGGGCAATATTTTTCATATCGCTTAATTCAATGGTTTTCAGTTGTTTAGCTGTCATCACGGGCCTCGATCCTGGGCATCGGGGTGAAAGTTATATCGTCGTATCCGAAAGCTGCGGGGCCAACCACGGCCAGTGCCTGAGGTGTGCGCAGCAGATCATCACAGGGCAACGCCAGAACCGCGATGCGCTGGCCATATCGCAGCACTTCGGTGGTGATCGGCAGGCCGGTGTCCACATCGAGGACCACGATCAGGTCGGGCACGCATACCTCGACTTTATCGTTGCGCCGAAAGACCAAAAACTCGTTCTGAATGTCGATACGGCCGGCGTCGCCTTTGAAATCGCCAAACCCGGCAACCGAGATATGGCCGACCGCAAAGCCGCCCTTGAGATGGCGTTCAAGGTCGACAATCTTGCCGGTCATCAGCATTTGCCCGTCTTCGTGGGCCAAAACCGCCGCGATCGGGTCGGCGTTCCTGCGCTGGGCATCCAGCACTGTATTGCCTAGCGAAAGCGCCTGGGTGACGGTGCTTTGAACCGCAAATTTCTTGACGTAAGACCCGCGCATCGGTGCCATGGCGATACCCGCCGCCGCCCCCATGGCAACAACATTGGCGCGGGCCAGGGTTTCAACCCAGACTTCATTGCGGGTGGATTTAATTATGACAATATTGCCCTTTTCATCCGCCATCGCCGAGGGGGCCGACGTGTGGCCATAGATCGACCAGGTACACATCTGCATTTCAGGAAATGCGCGCCCCATGCCGTCGCCGTCCACCACCGGAATGCCCGCCTGCGCTGCTGTCAGCATCGGCTCCATTGCGTTCGAGCCGCCGATTTCCGATGAAATCAACGCGTCAATCGTGCAATTGAGGTCTGCCTCCAGCGCGCGCATGGCCCTCAGGCATTCTTCACCCTGTTCCATCTTTTCAACGCCGACAACCGGGGCGCCAATACCGCCAAGCGACACCACAAGTGCGTCATCAGGCAGCTCGCCGATCGGGATGACGTCGATTTTTCGCCCTTTGCGCAATTCCTGACGGCATCGCAACATGCCGATGTAGGGATTGCCCCCGCCGCCGGTGCCCAGAATGGCGGCACCAATGGCCACCGCGTCCAGATCTTTGTCGAGAATTTCTCGCAGTTCAGCCATCCAGATCACCCACCACCTTCAGCCGGATGCGCGTCGCATTGCCAGGCAGATACGCCAGCGGCACATCTTCCTGATCCAGCAATTCAATGGAGTCCGGGCGCGCGCCCGCGTCGATTGCCTTCTGGGTGGCTTCCTTGCGGGCGGTTTCCAGTGCTTCTTCGCGG
>JAADFY010000168.1 GCA_013152625.1 Alphaproteobacteria bacterium | reverse complement strand
GGTTGCCGGTGGCAGGCGCAAGCGCCGTGCCAGCACCCCGTGTCCGATAACGGAACCGGCCTATGGCGTCCAGTGACCGCGGCGCTCAGTTCAGGGTATTTGGGTCTGGACCCTAAACCTTGATGACCATGGCGGTGATATACATGAACGCAACGCCGAAGGTAAAACCGGCCATGGCATATCGGTCCAGGGAAATTTTTGCCCCGTCCTGACCGCGCAGGGTAATCGTGCCCACCTCGAACAGCACCTGCAGGATCGCCCCGGTGCCAATGGCCAGCGCCAGCGCCGCCCATTGGGGGGATATGGCCAGACTGCCCAGCCAGATGCCGGGAATGGCCGGAGCCCCCGCGATCAGTGCCAGGCCGCCAAACGCAATCAGGCGCGGCGGCTTTTTAACCAGCGGCGCCGCGATGGCGATACCTTCGGTCAGATTGTGCACGGTGAACCCGAGCACCAAAAACGCCCCGAGGCCGGCGGCACCTGCAGCCAGCGCCGCGCCAATGGCCAGCCCTTCGCCAAAATTGTGCAGCCCGATGCCAATGGCGATATAGGTGGCCAGCGCCAGCCCCGTTGGCCGACCGTTTCGTCGCCCCAGCGCCACAAGCCCCAAAAATGTCATGATCGCCACCAGGTAAACCAGCCCCGAACCCTGAAAACTCGGTGCCGCCCGGGCACCGAACTTTAGCGCACCCTCCAGGGTGTCAATGAGCAAAAATGCCAGCATCCCCGCGGTTAGCGCCAGGAAAAACCGCATGCCCTCCCGGCGCATGGATCGCATGAACGGGAAGAACATCATGCCAATGATTACCGGCAGAACACCGACAAAACTGCCAAGAATGGCCTGGCTGCCATAGCCGCCGGCCCGGGTAACGGGGCTGGCGACGGCAACATCGATCACATAGTCAAAGGTAATCCCGGTATTGGTGACCAGGCGCACGGTGTGGGCGTCTCCCTGAACCCATGGATAGGGGATTTTCACCCAGGCGGAGACAATCCGGGGCAGGGGGCCGGGCGGGTCCTGGGTAAAGCGCCAATAGGCGTCGTCCACCTGAACCTGGGCGATGGTCATGGGCTCGGACCCGCCGGCGCGAATTTTCAGGTTGATGCCGGTGTCATCAAGAAACACACGCTCAAAGGTCAGGCTTTCCACAGGGGGGACCGAACCGGAGAACACCCGCAACGGGTCGCTGGTAATCAGCCATGCGCTGGCCAGCGCCAACAATATCAAGGGCACCCCAAGGTAGGCCGCCAGCACGAACAATGACTTGCGGGGGGGTGGCGTATCGCCGGTCTCAGGGTTCTCTTGCGACGTGGTCCCGCTCATGCTGACCGCTCACGCACATCGAAAAAGCCCATCCAGCCCAACTCGGTAAATTCAACCTGGTGGGCATGGAACATATATTGCCCGGGCTCGTGGTCGGCAAACGAGAATTCCAGAATACCGCGCTGGGCCTGGCACTGCATGACTGTGTCGATGATCCGTGAAGACGGGGTCAGGGTGGTACCATGGTCGTAATAGTCGAAAAAATTTCCGTGCAGGTGAAACGAGTTGATCGGGTCAAACTCGGTGGCGTTGATGAGATAGACGCGCACCGGGCGTGATTTATCGATGGGAATGGGGTTTTTGGTAAAATGGTGGGCGACCGTATTGACCGCATAGAACTCGTTGGCGCCGTCAAAATTTGTGTCAAAGCCGTTCATGACCATGACCAGTTCCTGCCATTGCCGGTTTTGCCGCGATCCAAGCAGCCGTGACCGGGCAATATCCGCTTGTTCCGGGTGCAGGGCCGGGTCCGGGTCGATTATGAACGCGCCATACATGCCCTTGTGCATATGGTGGCGCAGGGGCAATGCGTGGCAGTGATAGAAGTGACATCCAAAGGGCTTGGCGCTGAACTCGTAAGTAAATTCTTCGCCCGGACCAATCATGCCCGGCGTGCCCGGGACGCCATCCATGCGGGCGGAATGAATGCCGTGAAAGTGCAGCGAATGTTCCTTGGAGCCCAGATTTCGAAATAAAATTCGCACGATTTCGCCCTCGGTGACCCGGATCGTCGGGCCGGGGACCCGCCCATTGAAGGTCCAGGCGGGAAATATGACCCCGGGGGCGATTTCGATATCCTTGTCAATGGCTTCGACCACGAACGATCGAACCCGATTGCCGTCATCGTCCACACTTACAACGCCGGTGTCCCAGTCCGTGAGCATGGCAGCGGCGTCAAATCCATTGATTTCGGTGCCCACATTGCCGATCGTGGACATGCCACCATCGATTTGCGGCGCCGAACCCGTGGCCGCCGTGTCTTCGGTATCCGAGGCGGCAAAAGCGGTGGACGTGCCCAGGGCACCACCCGTGGCAACGCCGAGACCGGCCAGGGCCGAACCGCCAACAATGGCAGCGCCTCTGGAGAGCAGGTCGCGCCGGGCCATGGGGCGCTTGAACAGTCGTTTCATCGCATGGTTCCTTGGCCGGCGGCGGTGGCCTGCCGCTTGAGAATTCTGGTGGCCTGCCTATTGAACATTTTATCGTGTAACGCTAATAAGAATTATTCGCAACTGGAATTTCAGGCGACCCATGTGCGCAAATCCCGAGAGCGGAGAGCGGAGAGCGGAGAGCCGAGAGCCGAGAGCCTGCCGGGGGGGCATTGTCAGCACGTTTTGCCAGAATCAAAATTGGCAACCGAAGTTGCAGTCAGGGCAGGCTCTGTTTGGGGGCGGTTGGCTATTGCAATCGGGGTCGACAGGGTCTAGGTATGCCTTGAAGGCCGCCCGGGGAGACCCGCGCGGCTCTTGGTTGTGGAAATCCACACCGGGATTTTGGTGAAAAATTCCGATGATGGGCTTTCAAAGTCCTGAACACCGGTCGGCCCGGGGCTCAGGACAGGTTAGACAAACACCGGGACGAGTGCATGGCGCGAACCAATCCATTTACATTTTTTCAGCAGGTGCGCGCCGAGGCGGCCAAGGTGGTTTGGCCGACCCGCAACGAAACGTTGATCTCCACGATCATGGTTTTGGTGATGATCGCGTTGGCGAGTGCGTTTTTTATGGCAGCCGATCAGTTGATTTCTTATCTGGTTGGTCTGGTTTTGAGTATCCGCGTATAGGGGCCCGTCCGGCAGGCTAAGGACCCGCGGGGGGCGTTGGCGCAGCGGTTGCTGTTTTTTCGGACACACACTAAATAATTGGCGGGTTTCGCCTTCTGACTGGTTCAGGGGTGGTGCGGGCCGGTTGCATGATCAGGAAAGTACAGAATTCGCGATGGCGAAACGGTGGTACATCGTCCAGGCCTATTCAAATTTTGAACGCAAGGTCGCGGATTCGATTCGTGAGAAAGCGGCGGCTTCCGCCCTCGATCATTTGTTTGACGAGGTGCTGGTGCCGACCGAAAAAGTGGTGGAACTGCGCCGGGGCCGCAAGGTGGATGCCGAGCGCAAATTTTTCCCCGGCTACGTGCTGGTCAAAATGGAACTGACTGACGAGACCTACCATCTGGTCAAGAATTCGCCCAAGGTAACCGGTTTTTTAGGCTCGGACACCAAGCCGATCCCGATTTCGGAGGCCGAGGCCCAGGCTATTCTGCAGCAGGTTCAAGAAGGTGTTGAGCGCCCCAAGCCGTCCATCAGTTTCGAGATTGGCGAACAGGTGCGGGTGGCCGATGGGCCGTTTGCCTCGTTTAACGGGCTGGTGGAAGAAGTGGATGAGGAACGGGCGCGCCTTAAGGTTGAAGTGTCGATATTCGGCCGGGCGACGCCGGTGGAACTGGAATACGGGCAGGTTGAAAAACTGTGACCGGATAAACGGGGACGGCACGTAGCCGGGCCCTGGTCAAACCGGAAGGCCAGCAGGCCCTCCGGTCAAGCGCGCGGGAGAGGACAAGGGTTGCCAGCCCTTGGTCAAAACCTCGCACCGCGCCGTCAACAACCGGCCGTCTGAAATAATGGCGGCACATAACAACGGAGCAGACAAATGGCGAAAAAAATTGACGGCTATCTGAAGTTACAGGTGCCGGCGGGCAGCGCGACCCCGTCGCCCCCGATTGGCCCGGCCCTGGGCCAGCGCGGCCTGAACATCATGGAATTTTGCAAGGCGTTCAATGCCGCTTCCCAGGAAATGGAAAAAGGCCAGCCCATACCGGTGGTGATAACCATTTTTGCCGACAAGAGCTTTTCATTCGAGATGAAAACGCCGCCGGTGAGCTATTTCATCAAGCAGGCTGCCGGGCTCAAATCCGGATCCAAGCTGCCGGGCAAGGAGAGCGCGGGCACCTTAACCGAGACCCAGGTGCGTGAGATCGCGGAAAAAAAGATGGATGATCTCAACGCCAACACCATTGAAGCGGCCATGGCCCAGGTGGCCGGCTCGGCCCGTTCCATGGGCATAGGCGTGGAGGAGTAGGGAACATGGCAAAAACAACAAAAAGAACAAAGTCGGCCCGTGCGGCAATCGATCGTGACAAACTCTATGATCTGGCCGAGGCGGTCAAAATGATCAAGGCGGGTGCGACGGCCAAATTTGATGAAACCATCGAGGTTGCCATCAATTTAGGCGTTGATCCGCGTCATGCGGACCAGATGGTACGCGGGGTGGTCAATTTGCCCAACGGCACCGGCAAGAATGTCCGCGTGGCAGTGTTTGCCAAGGACGCCAAGGCCGATGAGGCCCGGGCGGCGGGCGCCGACATTGTCGGTGCGGAGGATCTGGTGGAAATCGTGCAAGGCGGCAAGATCGAATTTGATCGCTGCATTGCCAGCCCCGACATGATGCCCCTGGTGGGGCGGCTGGGCAAAGTGCTCGGACCGCGCAACCTGATGCCCAACCCCAAAGTGGGTACGGTCACCCCTGATGTTGCCGGTGCGGTCAAAGCTGCCAAGGGCGGTGCGGTGGAGTTCCGGGTCGAAAAGGCGGGGGTGCTGCACGCCGGTGTCGGCAAAGCCTCGTTTGACGAGGCCAAGATCATCGAAAATATCAAAACCTTCGTCGGTGCGGTTTCAAAGGCCAAGCCTTCGGGGGCCAAGGGCACCTATATGAAACGGATGGCAATTTCATCCACCATGGGACCGGGCGTTCATGTGGACCCCGGTAGCGCCATGTAGGAAATTTTTTTTGAAATTTCGGACGGTTTTACCGCCCGAAGTGAAAAGGGAAGGGCGGTGTCCGGACTTTTTCATACAAGTCCTGTCATAGACTGCGGGTGCGCCGGACCAACGGTGCTTAATCGTAAAAAAGCCCGCATAGACGAAATGGACGACCGGGAATTTTTTGGCGCCTTTAAGGGGGCCGGTGTCCGGTTTGAACCAGGGCCGTCAGCTTTGCCAGACGTTTGGCGGGCCGACCGGTTGGCAGGCGTAAAATGCCGGTGTTGAGGCGTTGTTGGCCATTGGCGAAGAACGTGAATTCAGGCCGGTGAATGGCAACCGGTTCGGGAACAGGTTTCCGGGCCATAATTTGGAGAATAGCTTTGGAAAGAGCCCAAAAACGCGAGCTGGTCGCAGCAATGCAGGAGGCGTTCTCCGCCTCCGGTGCCATTGTTGTCGCCCACAACAAGGGCCTGACTGTCGCCGACATGGAAGATCTGCGCGTGCAGATGCGTGCGGCGGGCGGACAGGTCAAGGTCGCGAAAAACCGCCTTGCCAAGCGCGCTCTCAAGAATACCGATGTGGCAGACTTTTCGGACCTTCTGACGGGTCCTACAGTACTGGCCTTTTCAAACGATCCCATAACGGCGCCAAAAGTGGCGTCGGCATTCGCCAAGAAGAACTCGAATTTCGAGATCCTGGGCGGGGCGATGGGGGCGACCGGACTGGACGTTCAAGGCGTCGAGGAACTTGCCAGACTGCCCTCCATGGACGAATTGCGGGCCATGATCGCGGGGCTGCTCACGCGGCCTGCGGCCAAGATCGCATCCGTGGTTCAGGCTCCGGGCGGACAGGTGGCCCGGGTCATTTCGGCCTATTCAAAAGAGGGTGCAGCGGCTTAGGCGCCAAAATCAAAGCGCAAAGTGCAACATCCATAAACAGTTCAAACCGAAACATATACGAGGAATAAAATGGCTGACTTAGCTAAAATCGTCGACGAACTATCGGGCCTGACCGTGCTCGAGGCATCCGAACTTTCAAAGATGCTGGAAGAAAAATGGGGCGTTTCCGCCGCCGCGCCGGTAGCGGTTGCCGCCGCCGGGGGTGCCGCGGGTGCCGGGGCGGCCGAAGCTGTCGAAGAACAGACCGAATTCGATGTGATCCTGACCTCGTTCGGCGAGAAAAAGATCAATGTGATCAAGGAAGTTCGTGCGATCACCGGTCTGGGCCTCAAAGAGGCCAAAGATTTGGTTGATGGCGCACCCAAGACGGTAAAAGAAGCGGTTTCCAAATCCGAAGCTGAAGAACTTAAAGCAAAACTGGAAGCCGCAGGCGCTTCCGCCGAGCTGAAATAAAACGATCCGGGTGGTTCGGGTTTTCAGCCCGACCGCCCGGCGTTCGCCCTTCTGGGGCAAAAATCAGGTTGGCGCGGCCCCGGGGGTTGCGACAGCCAAAAAAGGCCCCCCGGTTTGCGGGGGCGGGTAATTTGACTTGTCGGGCTGATGTCCCAAGAGCCGCCGGCTGATTGTCGGCTTTTCGGACACTTGCCTTTACCGAAATTTTCCATCGGTCGCAGCGCCTTCACGGCATTGCGGGCGAAGGCGCAAGGCACTGTACATTCATGAAAAACGGACGGGAATGCACATGACCACCACCTACAATGGTCGTCGCAAAATTCGCAAGAGCTTTGGCTCCATTCGCGAAGTGATCGAAATGCCAAACCTGATCGAGGTTCAAAAGGCTTCTTATGATCAGTTTTTGATTGTTGAACCGCCAAAAGGCGGGCGTGATAATCAGGGATTGCAGGCGGTATTCAAATCGGTATTTCCGATCGCGGATTTTGCCAATACCGCGTCGCTTGATTTCGTGTCTTACGTGTTTGAAAAACCCAAATACGACGTGGATGAGTGCCGCCAGCGCGACATGACCTTTGCAGCGCCGCTCAAAGTCACGCTGCGCCTGATCGTATTTGAAGTGGACGAGGAAACCGGCGCCCGCTCGGTCAAGGACATCAAGGAACAAGACGTTTACATGGGCGATATGCCGTTCATGACCCTGAACGGCACGTTTATCGTCAACGGCACCGAACGGGTGATCGTTTCGCAGATGCACCGTTCGCCCGGGGTGTTTTTCGATCACGACAAGGGCAAGACCCATTCCTCAGGCAAATTGCTGTTTGCCGCCCGGATTATTCCCTATCGTGGGTCGTGGCTCGACATTGAGTTCGATCCCAAGGATATCGTGTTCGCCCGTATTGACCGGCGGCGCAAAATCCCGGTGACTTCCCTGCTCAAGGCCCTGGGCATGGATGCCGAGGAAATCCTCGACACCTATTACAATACCATTGTTTTCGCCCGGGCCAAGGACGGCTGGCGCAAGCCTTATGTGTGGGAGAAAATGCGGGGCGTAAAACCCACCCGGGACCTGATTGACGCTGAAAGCGGCAAGGTGGTGCTGGAGGCGGGCAAGAAGCTTTCGGCCCGCAACGCGAAAAAACTGGCCGACGGCGGATTGACCCATCTTCTGGTCGGTGATGAAGAACTTTACGGCATGTATATCGCCGGTGACCTGATGAACATGGACACCGGGGAAATTCACGCCGAGGCCGGCGATGAAATCGACGAAGTGCTGCTGGAAAAGCTCAAGGAGCTTGAGTACGACGAACTGTCGATGCTCGACATCGACCATGTGACCATCGGCGCCTATTTGCGCAATACCCTGGCGCTGGACAAGAACGAAAGCCGGGAGGACGCGCTGTTTGACATTTACCGTGTCATGCGGCCGGGCGAACCGCCCACCATCGAGACGGCTGAAGCGATGTTCAAGTCGCTGTTTTTCGACAGGGAGCGCTATGATCTTTCCGCGGTCGGCCGGGTCAAGATGAACATGCGTCTGGACATCAAGGCTGAAGACAGTGTGCGTGTTTTGCGCAAGGAAGATATCGTCGAAGTCTTGCGCACTCTGGTCAATCTGCGCGACGGGCGTGGCGAAATCGACGACATCGACAATCTGGGCAACCGGCGGGTGCGTTCAGTGGGCGAACTGATGGAAAATCAGTACCGGCTGGGCCTGTTGCGCATGGAGCGGGCCATCAAGGAACGTATGTCCTCGGTGGAAATCGATACGGTCATGCCCCAGGACCTGATCAATGCCAAACCGGCGGCGGCGGCGGTGCGTGAGTTTTTCGGCTCTTCGCAGTTGTCCCAGTTCATGGATCAGACCAATCCCCTGTCGGAAATCACCCACAAGCGGCGTCTTTCGGCGCTTGGGCCGGGGGGGCTGACCCGGGAACGGGCCGGCTTCGAGGTGCGCGATGTGCATCCCACCCATTATGGCCGGATCTGCCCGATTGAAACCCCGGAGGGTCCGAATATCGGCCTGATCAACTCCCTGGCGACTTTCGCGCGGGTCAACAAATACGGGTTTATCGAAACCCCCTATCGTACGGTTTCCAAGGGCAAGGTTTCCGACAATGTGGTCTATTTGTCGGCCATGGAAGAGGCCAGGCATTATGTGGCCCAGGCCAATGCCAGGATTAACGACAAGGGCGAGTTCATCAACGATCTGGTGACCGCACGCCACGGAGGGGAAGTCATGCTTTCGCCCCGGGAAACCATTGATTTAATGGACGTGTCACCCAAGCAGCTCGTTTCTGTTGCGGCATCGCTCATTCCGTTTCTGGAAAACGACGACGCCAACCGGGCGCTGATGGGCTCGAACATGCAGCGCCAGGCGGTGCCGCTGTTGCGGGCCGAGGCGCCGTTTGTCGGCACGGGCATGGAAGCGGTGGTGGCCCGGGACTCCGGCGCCGCCATCGTTGCGAAACGCTCCGGCATTGTCGATCAGGTGGATTCCACCCGGATCGTCATTCGGGCCACCGAGGAAACCGATGCCTCGAAATCCGGCGTCGATATCTACAACCTGATGAAGTTCCAGCGTTCCAACCAGTCCACCTGCATCAACCAGCGGCCGCTGGTTGTGGTGGGCGATCATGTGCTGGCGGGGGACATTGTTGCTGACGGACCTTCCACCGAACTGGGGGATCTGGCCCTGGGGCGCAATGTGCTGGTGGCGTTCATGCCGTGGAACGGGTACAATTTCGAGGACTCGATCCTTTTAAGCGAGCGCATTGTCAAAGATGATGTGTTTTCCTCAATCCATATTGAGGAATACGAGGTCAATGCCCGCGATACCAAGCTGGGCCCTGAGGAAATCACCCGGGATATTCCCAATGTTTCCGAGGAAGCGTTAAGAAACCTCGACGAGGCCGGTATCGTTCATATCGGGGCCGAGGTCGAGGCAGGCGAAATTCTGGTGGGCAAGATTACGCCCAAGGGCGAAAGCCCCATGACGCCGGAAGAAAAACTGCTGCGCGCCATTTTTGGCGAAAAGGCTTCCGACGTGCGCGACACCTCGCTGCGGGTCCCCCCCGGGGATGCGGGAACGGTCGTGGAAGTGCGGGTGTTCAATCGTCACGGCATCGACAAAGACGAGCGGGCCATGGCCATCGAGCGCGAGGAAATCGAGCGTCTGGCCAAGGACCGGGACGATGAGCAGTCCATTCTGGACCGGAATGTTTATGCCCGGTTGAAAGAAATGCTGTTTGGCAAAGCGGCAACCGCCGGTCCGAAAAACTACCTGGCCGGCACTAAGCTTAACGATGCGGTATTTTCCAATCATCCCCGTTCGAGATGGTGGCAGTTTGCCGTCGATGACGACAAGGTCATGGCCGAGAGCGAGGCCCTGCAGACCCAGTATGACGACAGCCGCAAACAGCTTGAACAGCGCTTTATCGACAAGGTCGATAAATTGCAGCGCGGGGACGAACTTCCGCCGGGGGTAATGAAAACCGTCAAGGTTTTTGTGGCCACCAAGCGCAAGATCCAGTCCGGCGACAAGATGGCCGGGCGCCATGGCAACAAGGGCGTGGTGTCACGGATCATGCCGGTGGAGGACATGCCGCACCTCGAGGACGGCACCCCGGTCGATATTGTGCTTAATCCGCTCGGCGTGCCTTCGCGCATGAATGTGGGGCAGATCCTTGAGACCCATCTGGGTTGGGCCTGTGCCGGTATGGGCCGCAAGATCGGCGCCCTTTATGAAGCCTATCAGGCCGATGGTGCGATCAAACCCATTCGCAAGGAGATCGACACCATTTTCGGCAAGGACGAGTTTGTCAGCAATCTGGACGATGACGGGCTGGTTCTACTGGCGGAGCATTTAAGCCGGGGCATATCCATTTCCACCCCGGTTTTTGACGGGGCCAAGGAAGCCGATGTTGTCGATATGCTCGAACTTGCCGGATATTCCGGCACCGGGCAATCGCGGCTCATTGACGGGAGAACCGGCGAGGAATTCGACCGGGATGTAACGGTTGGCTACATTTATATGCTTAAGCTGCATCACCTGGTGGACGACAAGATCCACGCAAGGTCCATCGGGCCCTATTCGCTGGTCACCCAGCAGCCTTTGGGCGGCAAGGCCCAGTTTGGCGGGCAGCGGTTTGGTGAAATGGAGGTCTGGGCGCTGGAAGCCTATGGCGCTGCTTACACCTTGCAGGAAATGCTCACCGTTAAATCAGACGACGTGGCCGGCCGGACCAAGGTCTATGAGGCCATTGTGCGGGGCGATGACACATTCGAGGCAGGAATACCGGAGAGCTTTAACGTTCTGGTCAAGGAAATCCGCTCGCTAGGCCTGAATGTGGAACTCAGCCAGGACGAAGAAGACACCGATCACGACCATATCCTGCCCGGTGAGATCGGCCATGTGCCGCCTGCGGACGCGGCTGAATAGCCGCGCCCGACCCGCAATCCGATATATTTCCCCCTGCGACAAGGGGTAGAGGCTGACGCTCAACCTCCAAACGTCGCAACCAAGGAGAACTTAAATGAACCATCAGGTTTTGGATCTGTTCAATCCGCAGGCTCAGGCGCAAACGTTCGATCAGATCAAGATCAATATCGCCAGCCCGGAGAAAATCCTGTCCTGGTCGTTTGGCGAGATCAAAAAGCCCGAGACCATCAATTATCGCACGTTCAAGCCCGAGCGTGACGGACTGTTCTGCTCGCGTATTTTCGGCCCGCAAAAGGACTATGAATGCCTGTGCGGCAAATACAAGCGGATGAAATTCAAAGGCGTGATCTGCGAAAAATGCGGCGTTGAGGTAACCCTTTCCCGGGTACGGCGCGAGCGCATGGGTCATATCGAGCTGGCGGCGCCGGTGGCCCATATCTGGTTTCTGAAATCCCTGCCGTCGCGCATCGCCCAGCTTTTAGACACGGCGCTCAAGGACGTGGAGCGGATCCTTTATTTTGAAAGCTATGTGGTGCTGGAACCCGGGTTAACCCCGTTTGCGTTGCATCAGTTGCTTTCGGAAGAGGAATTTCTGGACGCCCAGGACGAGTTTGGCGGCGACAGCTTTACCGCCCAGATCGGCGCCGAAGCGGTACGGGAAATGCTCAAGGCCCTCGATCTGGAAAAACTGGCGGTGGACCTCCGGGTCGAAATTGCCGAATCCACCACCGAACTAAAACCGAAAAAGCTGGCCAAACGGCTTAAAATCGTCGAGCAGTTCATTGTTTCGGGGAACAAGCCCGAATGGATGATCATGACCGTAGTGCCGGTCATTCCGCCCGAGTTGCGCCCCCTGGTGCCCCTGGACGGGGGCCGGTTCGCCACCTCCGATCTCAATGACCTTTACCGGCGGGTGATCAACCGCAACAACCGGCTCAAGCGCCTGATTGATTTGCGGGCGCCCGACATCATCATCCGCAATGAAAAGCGCATGCTGCAGGAAGCCGTCGATGCCCTGTTCGACAATGGCCGTCGCGGGCGCACCATTACCGGGGCCAACAAGCGGCCGCTTAAATCCCTGTCGGATATGCTCAAAGGCAAACAGGGCCGGTTCCGGCAGAACCTTTTGGGCAAGCGGGTGGATTATTCCGGCCGTTCGGTGATCACGGTCGGCCCCGAACTTATGCTGCATCAGTGCGGTTTACCCAAAAAAATGGCCCTGGAGCTGTTCAAGCCGTTTATCTATTCGCGGCTGGAAGCCAAAGGCATGTCGACCACGGTCAAACAGGCCAAAAAGCTGGTGGAAAAAGAACGCCCCGAAGTGTGGGATATTCTCGACGAGGTGATCCGGGAACATCCGGTTCTGCTCAATCGGGCACCCACCCTGCACCGGCTGGGCATTCAGGCTTTTGAACCCATTCTGATCGAGGGCAAGGCGATCCAGCTTCACCCGCTGGTGTGCACCGCCTTCAATGCCGATTTCGACGGCGACCAGATGGCGGTCCATGTGCCGCTCTCACTGGAGGCCCAGCTCGAAGCTCGGGTGCTGATGATGTCCACCAACAACATCCTGCACCCCGCCAATGGTCAGCCGATCATCGTGCCCAGTCAGGATATTGTTCTGGGGCTGTATTACATCTCGCTCATGGCTGAAGGGGAACCGGGCGAAGGCATGGCGTTTGGCAATATGGGCGAGGTGGAGCACGCCCTTGCCGCCGGTGTCATTACGCTGCACACCAAAATTCGGGGCCGGCACAAAAATATCGATGCCGAAGGCAATGAAGTCTCGCAAATTTACGAAACGACGCCGGGCCGGATGATGATCGGCCAGATTCTGCCGCGCAATGTGGCGGTGCCGTATGATGTGTGCAACCAGATCATGACCAAAAAACAGATCTCGGCGATGATCGATACCGTCTATCGGGCCTGCGGGCAGAAGGAAACGGTCATATTCTGCGACCGGATCATGGACATGGGCTTCAAGCAGGCCTGCAAGGCCGGTATTTCGTTCGGCAAGGATGACATGGTCATCCCGGAAACCAAAACCAAAATTGTTGAGGAAACCCGGGCCCAGGTCGAGGAATTCGAACAGCAGTACAATGAGGGCCTGATTACCCACGGCGAAAAATACAACAAGGTTGTCGATGTCTGGGCCAAGTGTGGCGACAAGGTTGCCGACGAAATGATGAAACGCATTTCCTCGGTGGAATATGACCCGATAACCAAACGGCAAAAACCGATCAACTCGGTATTCATGATGAGCCATTCGGGAGCCCGTGGTTCTCCGGCCCAGATGAAGCAGCTTGCCGGCATGCGCGGCCTGATGGTCAAGCCGTCGGGAGCTATCATCGAAACGCCGGTGATCTCCAACTTCAAGGAAGGCCTGACCGTGATGGAGTATTTCAACTCCACCCACGGTGCACGTAAAGGGCTGGCCGATACCGCGCTCAAGACCGCTAACTCGGGCTATTTGACCCGGCGTCTGGTGGATGTGGCCCAGGATTCGATCATTACCGAAGTCGATTGCGGCACAAAGGCCGGCCTGACCATGGAGCCGATTGTCGATAGCGGACAGGTGGTGGCTTCTCTTGGCCAGCGCATTCTGGGCCGCACCGCCGCTGACGACATTGTAGCGCCGGGAGGCGGTGAAGTGCTGGTGGCCCGGGGCGTTCTGATTGAGGAAAGCCACGTTGAGCTTGTGGAGGCGGCCAAGGTCGCTTCGGTTCGCATTCGCTCGCCCCTGACCTGCGATTTACGCTCCGGGGTGTGTGGTGCCTGTTACGGGCGCGATCTGGCCCGGGGAACTCCGGTCAACATTGGTGAAGCTGTGGGGGTGATTGCCGCCCAGTCCATCGGTGAACCGGGCACCCAGCTTACCATGCGGACCTTCCATATCGGGGGGGCGGCGCAGGTGGTCGATACCTCGTTCGTGGAATCGGGGGCCGAGGGCAAGGTGGAAATACGCAACCGCAATCTGGTCAAGGATTCCTCGAAAAATCTCATAGCCATGGGCCGCAACCTGGCCATTGTCATTGTCGACGAGGACGGCAACGAGCGGGCCAGTCACCGGGTTAACCATGGCGCACGGCTGCGGGTGGATGACGGGGACATGGTCAAGCGTGGCGACAGGCTGGCGGAATGGGATCCGTTTACCCGTCCCATCATTTCCGAAGTGGCCGGTATTGCCGCGTTTGAAGATCTGGTGGACGGTACTTCGGTGTCGGAGCAGACCGACGAGACCACCGGCTTTACCAAACGGCTGGTGATTGACTGGCGGACCAACCCGCGCGGGGACGGGCTCAAGCCGGCCCTGACGGTTCTGGGCAAGGACAATGAAGTGTCCAAACTGGCCCGGGGCGGCGAGGCACGTTATCTGCTCAGCGTCGATGCGGTAATTTCGGTGGAGCCAGGCGAGAAAGTCTCCCCCGGCGACGTGATCGCACGTATTCCGCTTGAGAGCGCAAAAACCAAGGACATCACCGGCGGTTTGCCGCGGGTGGCGGAATTGTTTGAAGCGCGGCGGCCCAAGGATCATGCAATCATCGCCGAGATCGATGGCACGATCAAATTCGGACGCGATTACAAGAACAAGCGCCGCATTATCATTGAGCCTGCCGAGGAGGGGGCCGAAACGGCCGAATACCTCATTCCCAAGGGCAAACCGTTCCATTTGCAAGAGGGCGATCAGATTGAACTGGGGGAATACATTCTGGATGGCAATCCGGCTCCCCACGATATTCTGGCCATTAAAGGGGTGGAGGAACTGGCGAAATATCTGGTCAATGAAATCCAGGAGGTCTATCGGCTGCAAGGCGTTTTGATCAACGACAAGCATATTGAGGTGATCGTTCGCCAGATGCTGCAAAAGGTCGAGATCATCAAACCTGGCGACAGCGGGCTGTTAAAGGACGAGCAGCTCGACAAGATCGATTTTGATGTGCTCAACGAGCAACTCCTTTCCGAAAAGAAAAAACCCGCCACCGCCCGCCCGGTTCTTTTAGGGATCACCAAAGCCTCGTTGCAGACCCGGTCATTTATATCGGCGGCTTCCTTTCAGGAAACCACCCGGGTGCTCACCGAAGCCGCGGTCAGCGGCAAAGGCGATACGCTTGAGGGCCTGAAAGAGAATGTCATTGTTGGTCGGCTGATCCCGGCCGGTACCGGCGCCATGATTACCGAAATACGTCAGGTGGCCGGCAAGCGCGACGATCTCATTCTTGCTGAACGCCGGGCCAGGGCTGAGACGGAACTGGCGGCGCGCAACGCGGCGCTGACCGGCCCGTCCGAAGAAGCTGCCGAGGTGGAGGGCGACGCCGCCGAATAGGCGACTTTGCACTGCAGACAAACCACGAAAAAAGGGGCCGGTGACGGCCCCTTTTTGCTGCGTAAAATTCCCCGGTATTGCGATGTTCAGGTGTTGTCGGCTTCGGGGGCGGGCTCGAGGCCTAGGATGTAGTCGTCAAAGGCAACGGAGAATACCTGCCAGATTTGAAAAGCGGCATCCATGGTGGCTCTGGTGACACCGAATTCGAGGTCCATGTCCCATTCGAGCACGGCAGACCCCTCCGGCGTCAAATAGGCTTTGGCAAAGCGCCGGTCATAGTTCCACTGATTCATGGTTTCGAAGGTGGCATTGGTGTTGGTGTAGTTTGTGAAAAAACGAACGTCGCCGCAATTCTCGCCGACATCGTTGCAATTGAGGAAAATCAGATTGTAGGCGCGGCCATCGATCCGGCCCTCGATGAGCGGGTTGCCGTCGCCGGCGCTGAGGGTGGCGCTGCCATAGCCACGGGCCAAATTGACGATCTCGTCCACATCATTGGCGTTAAGTATGGTCTGGGCGGCGGCGGGTGCGACCAGTGCGGCACCCAGCACCAGGGAAAGTGCGGTTGTTCTGAGCATTCTTGGGCTCCTTATACTCGAATTCTCACAATTATCTTGGCACCCACGATTGCAAACGGCAACAACTTTGCCGCTCTGGTTGGCAAGATACACCGGTTTTTGACAATATGCGTTCATGGCCGGGGCCAGAAACTGATCCCAGGGGGGGGGCAGAGAGCATCCTTGAGTTCAAGAGAAATGGGGCCAATGACACGCGTCCACAAAAGACCGACCCCAGGCGAAAACAGCAGGCGAAGTGTATTGCTCCTCCAGACATGGATCAGGCCAGTTCAAACCAGGGCTGAAATCAGTCCGGCCTGGTGCGGCCCACCTGAATATTTGAGCAGTGCCGGTAGCAGAACCCGAGAAAACTCGAATCAAATTTACAGCGGTTAACATAAACAGAGTTTGTCGAGTTGATAACCTGTTGATAACTTGTTAACGATTATCGAGCGGCCCATAAAGAGGCAAACGACAGGGAATAATCATGCTGAAAAAGATTGGAATTGTGATGGCGGTTGCAGCTGCTATGGCTGTTGCAACGGCTCCGGCGGCGATCGCTCATGGGGGATATGGGTATGGGTACGACTACAAACTCGTATTGAAAGAAGGCGGTTATCATGGTGACTACGGCCAGCGCCCGCATTACTACAAAAACATAAGAATATCCAAGTGCAGCGTCGGCGGTTCGAGTTCTGCGCAGGGTTCTATATACACAATGACGAATTCCGACTCGTGCTCAACTTACTACAAGCACAAACATTATCGCGGATACGGTTCCTAGTTGGAGCGCAACGCCGACCGCGTTAAGTGGTAATTTACCGCTTGTCCAAAATACACTTTCGTCTTCACAGTAAAACCCTGTGCTGCCTGGCAGCGCAGGGTTTTTTGCACCGGGAGGGGTCTGGCGATCGGTAACCCGTTTTCTAAATGTGATCCAGTGTGGCAGGTGCGGGCCGGGAGCGTTTCGATCACAACCGATTCGCCTCGTTTCCGCTAAATCTAACGAAAGATGTCAAGCCGATAATGTGTTGATAACCTGTTAGTAATGTGTCGCGGCCCGTCAGAGGCCGAGAGACAAGGGAAAACATGTGGAAAAGCAACATTGGCAACGACGGTTGCGTCGGTCTGGCGATGTGTTGTGGACAGAGGATAAAACCGGTCTGAAATCTTGGGTTTGTCACCAGGGAGCCCGCATGGTCTCGTTGATGTGCCAGTGAGATTTTGTTAGTGATGGTCGCGCGGCCTATCAAGAGGCAAATCCGAGGGAACATAAAATATGCATGGAAAAATTGCGGTTGTGGCACTCGTGTCGCTGACAATGCTTGTGGGCGGAATATCCCCCACCTATGCGGATGAATCCGACGAGGATATGTGCAAGCCCGGTGGGGCCAGGGGCGCACCTGGCTCCGTCTCCACGTTGACCAATGACGGGGCTGTTTGCGAATATTCCGATTATGAAAACGGTCCGACTGGTCCTCAATAGGCCGATCGTCCTGATTGCCCGGAATTGCGAGCAACAAAACCCGCCCCGTGCCCGGTGCGGGTTTTGCCAATTAGTGTATTTACTGACCGGCCTGACGCCCTTGATTGACACGAATCAACGCAGCGGATTACCTCAATCGGTTCGTTTTGAAACAATTTGAGGAGATTGGAATAAACATGAAAACTATAACTGCACTGGCCATTGCGGTGGCGATGTCCCTGGCTGCGGCACCGACCGCTTTCGCCTATGACGAACATTGTGAGGAACGGGGCGACACGAAAACAGCCCGCGGTTCCATCGCCACAACGGCAAATGACGCCAACGTGACCTATTGCCCGGGAGAGGGCTAGGGTTGCTAAATTGCTGACCGCAGGCCGGTTGATCTAGTCCTGTTTTCGTCTGCAAGCCGATGTGGCTGCAAGAATGTGATCCCGCGCTGAAGACTTGCGCGGGATTTTTTATCGGGGAGCAGGGCGCGGTCTACAGGACACACTCATTGGGCAACAGATATTCCAAGCCATCATGATTGACACGGATCAACGAACCGGATTACTCGTTCGGTTCGAATTGAACCAATATGTGGAGATAAGAAAACATGAAAACTCTAATTGCACTGGCCATTGCGGCGGCCATGTCCCTGGCCGTGGCACCGGCCGCATTTGCCGGCGGCAGTCATTGTGAAACGCGGGGCGCAACGAAAACCGCCCCGGGTTCTGTAAGCACAATGGCAAATGACGCCGATTTGAGCGACTGCCCGGTTTAATTGGGGTAGCAACTTTCTGACCGCAGGCTGGTCGCTCAGTTGGCTGCAATTTGGCCAGCCCGTCCGGCGCGAGGACAAAAGAGCCCGTCCGGCGCGAGGACGAAAGAGCCCGTCCGGCGCGAGGACAAAAGAGCCCGTCCGGCGCGAGGACAAAAGAGCCCGTCCGGCGCGAGGACAAACAAAACCCGCAGGGCGAAGGGTTCGAGCGGGATACATAGTGTTTTCAGGAGGGATCTCGATAACTGAACGATCCGGTGGATCGTTCAACGTTCGAACGGGAACCGGTTTTCCTTCCGAAAACACGCCAGGAAAGAACACAACCCCCGCTTTTCACCCTTCTTCGTGCATATTTTTGCCAATTGAAGCGCCATATCGCCGCCGTTTATGGGTATGTGACCTGGTACTGTTTTCGTCGGCAAGCCGATGCGGCTGCCGCATGAATTAGGTCCCGCGCCGGAATACGGCGCGGGATTTTCGTTTGTGGGCGGGACCGGGCGCCAATATCAGGCAGACGGTTTTGAGACACAAAACTGTGCATCATTGGTTTTTGTGTTTGACGCCGCGCCCTTAATCGAAAGAGATTTATGGATTGAATTTTATCACAATTGAAAGATGACCCCATGAACATGAAAACCCTGCTTGCAGTTGCCACTGCTCTGGCAATTTCGGTGGCCACGACGCCGACCGCTTTTGCGTTCTATGATTACGAAACCGGTCACTTAAGCGAACACGAATGTGATCGCGGCTCGACGACCAAAGCCTTTGGTTCCATTTACTCAGGGGCAAATGACGCCGATGCAGTTGATTGTGAAACTACACATATTTCAAGCTGACGGGCTATTGCCGGTGTGAACCGTGCACTGTTTTTGACAGGAAGCCGATGTGGATGCTGCATGAATGCGACCCCGCGCTGGAAACAGCGGGGGGTCTTTTTTGCATGTTCTTTCGATCCACATCTTTCCAATGTCCAGTCAATATCCTGCGAGCAGGTCAAGACTAACAATTAACGCTGGTTGAAGAGGAGTTAGCAACTTGTTAATATATCTCTGCGGCCCACCAAGAGGCGAACTTCAGGGAACGATCATGAT
>JAADFY010000167.1:3756-6665 GCA_013152625.1 Alphaproteobacteria bacterium | reverse complement strand
TTTGTCGGGCGCGGCGATCGGCAGCAATTGGGTGGTCCGATCAAGGTGGCGCAGATTTCGGGGGATGTGGCCGGTCTCGGCCTGTTAGCCCTGATCAATCTCATGGCCCTTTTGTCGCTGAATATCGGGCTGTTCAACCTGTTTCCAATTCCCATGCTCGATGGCGGGCACCTTGTGTTTTACCTTATTGAAGCGGCGCGGGGACGACCCTTGAGCGCGAAGGTGCAGGAAGTGGGATTTCGGATCGGAATGGCGCTTGTGTTCACCTTGATGATCGCCACGGTGATCAATGATCTGGTGTGAAGCGAATTGTCGAAAGTTTACCGAGTGTTGCACGATCGCAAGGGTGAAAATGTTTTGCTAACGGCAGCCGGTTTTTGGCCTTGCCTTTGGCTTAAGAAACGGTAAAACACTTGTGTGGCCTTGTATGAAATCGTGCGCCTGAGATCAGGTGATATCGATGCTAAGCAATTGAAAGGGTGAGATAAATCACCATGGATGCCCGAAATTCTCTTTTGCGCAGTTTGATTCTCGGTCTTTTTCTTTGGATTGGCGCGCCGTTGGCGGGGGGGCCGGTGGCCGGTCTGTTCGGCGTTACGGCGGCTCAGGCCCAGACCGTGACCTCGATTTCGGTTTCCGGCAACAGGCGGGTTGACCAGTCCACAATCGTCTCGTTTCTGGCATTGCGGGTGGGGCAGGCCTCCTCGCGCTCGCTGATCAATGATTCCATCGATTCCCTGTTTCAAAGCGGGCTTTTCTCCGAAGTTGACGTGCATATGTCGGGCAGCACCCTGGTGGTCGCGGTCACCGAAAACCCGATTATTTCATCGGTGTTGTTTCGCGGCAACGACAAGCTGACCGATGAGCGGCTGGCCGGTCTGGTCGATCTGACGTCACTGGGCGTGTATTCGGATGCCGCGGTGCAGCGCGGCGTGCGCAGCATTGAACTGGCCTATGAAAAAGACGGGTTTACCGGCGTCACCGTATCGCCCGGTATCGAGGTGCTCGCCAATGAGCGGGTTCGCGTGACTTTCAATGTGGTGGAAGGGGACCGGTCGGGTATTGCCTCAATTGCGTTTGTCGGCAATCAGGCCATCGGTGACTGGACGCTGGCCTCGGTTATCAAAACCCGCCAGAGCAACCTGATGAGCTGGCTGCTGCGCGATGACCTGTTCGATCAGGACAAGATCGATGTGGACGCTGAGCTGATCCGCCTGCATTATGCCAACAACGGTTATCCCGACGCCGAAGTGCTCTCCGCAGTTGCTGAATTCGATGCCGAGCGCAATGCATATTACGTGTCGTTTACAATCTCGGAAGGCGAAATGTACCGCTTCGGGGATGTAAATGTCGAAACGTCCATTTCCGATATTGATACCGCAGTGTTGCAACGGGAAATTCGCATGCGGCCGGGTGATCGTTATTCGCTGGCCGATGTGCAGAAAAGCACCCAGGAAATGGCGCTTGCCGCCGCCTCGCAGGGCTTTTCATTCGCGGAAGTGCGCACCCGTATCGATCGCGACATTGCCAACAATATTTTTTCATTGACCTTTCTGGTGGACAATGGCGCCAGGCTCTATGTGGAGCGCATCAATATTTTCGGCAACAACAAGACCCGGGATTTTGTTATCCGGCGGGCGGTCGAAATGTCCGAGGGCGACCCCTTCAATCGCTCCTTGCTGGCCAAGGGGCAAAGCGAGCTGGAAAGTCTGCAATTGTTCTCCCAGGTCCAGGTGAGCCTGGAACCGGGATCGGCATCCGATCAGGTCATTATCAATATCGTTGTCAAGGAAATGGCGTCCGGCAGTTACGGACTGACTGCGGGCCTTTCAACAGATGAGGGCGTTCTTGGCGAGTTGTCCTTGACCGAGCGGAATTTCCTTGGGCGGGGCCAGTTTTTGCGGGTGGCCATTGGCGCCACCACGTCATCGCGTACATTTGAGTTCAGCTTTACAGAGCCAAGGTTCATGGGTCTGAAGGTGGCGACCGGTATCGATGTGTACCGCCGGGTGGTGGATGCAGGGACGTTTACATACGGCACTGAATCCACCGGTGGTCAGGTGCGTGTGGGACTGCCGATATTTGACGGATTGAATCTGACGGGTTTTGTCGGGGCTGAAAGCAAATTGTTTACGCCCGGAGACGTGCCGCCGCCGCCCTATGCCACCGGCACGCTTAACAAGATTTTTGTTGGTTATCGTTTGACCCTGGTCGATGTGGATAACGAACAGCGGCCGAGCGAAGGGTTCACGGCCCAACTTTCGCAGGAATATGTGGGCGTTGACCACAATCTCATCAAAACCGAGGTTTCGGGCAAATATTACTATCCGCTGTTGCCTGATGTGGGTGTGGTGGGCAGTTTGCGGGGCCAGGCCGGCATTATCAACGATTTCAGTGGTGCCGGTGTGAATCCGAACGAGACTTTCTCACTGGGTCCGAAACTTGTGCGCGGGTTCGCCGGTAACGGCTTTGGTCCCCGGGACACATTTAACAGCGATCCTTTGGGGGCCACGGAATATGTGGGGGTTTCAGCTGAAATCGAATTCCCCATTCCGGTATTGCCAGAATCCCTGGGCTTGCGGGGCGCGGTCTGGGCCGATGCGGCTTATGTGGGCGGCGCTTCACTTGGTCCGGCGATCGGGTCCGGCGTCGGGGTGCCGGTTCGCTCCTCGGTTGGGGCCAGTGTAGTCTGGGATTCCCCGTTTGGTCCGTTGCGTGGCAACTTCGCCCAGATCCTGTCTTCGGATGCAGCCGACGAAACCCAGGTGTTCCAGCTGACCTTAACGTCGCTTTTCTAATCGGCTGACAGGGAAAAAGTTTGGGGGCCGTAGCAAACGCTGCGGCCCCGATTTTTTTGTAAACCATGGTTGATGCGCGATTTTACAAAAGTGCCGGACCAATCGGGCTGG
>JAADFY010000167.1:0-3748 GCA_013152625.1 Alphaproteobacteria bacterium | reverse complement strand
AAGTCCGGTCTGTCGGATCTGGCTGTTGGTCTGACGACCAACCCGATAATTGCCGGTGCCGCCGAGCCGACAGCGGCAAAGGCGGATGAAGTGTGTTTTGCCATCCGGCCAGAATTTCTCGACCAGATCGTTCAATCAAACGCCGGGGCGGCGATTGTCCCGCAAAACGAAAAACCTGCCGGCACCCGGGTTGTGCTGTTGCATCATATTTCGCCGTTTCAGGCATTTATTGATGTGCTTGAGGTACTGTTTCCAGCGTCGGACAGGACAGAATTCGAACTCCCAGATCCTGAATATTCCATATCCCCGGAGGCAAATCTGGAGGCGGGGGTCGCATGTGCGACAAGTGCTGCGATCGGCCCGGGGGCTGAAATCGGGGCGGGCACACGGATCGGGGCAAACACCTGGATTGGTCCGGGGGTCACCATTGGCCGAAACTCTCTGATCGGCGCCAACTGTGTAATCACCCACGCGCTGATCGGTGATCATGTGCGCATTCACAGTGGAGCTGTGTTGGGTGGCGCCGGATTTGGTTTTGTTCCGGTTCCGGGCAGTGCACCCATCGAGGTGCCGCAACTGGGCCGGGTAATCGTGCAGGACAGGGTGCATGTGGGGTGCAACGCCAATATTGATCGGGGCGCACTCGGGGACACGATTGTTGGCGAAGGCACCAAGATCGACAACCTTGTTCAGGTGGGTCACAACACAAAGATCGGCCGGAATTGTATAATTTCCGGTGCTGCCGGGCTTTCAGGTTCGACAGTGCTTGGGGATAATGTACTTATGGGAGCCAGTGTGACCGTATGCAATCACGCAAGGGTCGGAAACGGTGCGGTTATTTCCGCCCGGTCTGTGATAACCAAGGATGTGCCTGCCGGTGCGAGGTTTGGGGGTTTTCCCGCGCGCGATATCCACAGGTGGCACCGGGAGGTGGCCACGATTTCGCGTTTGGCCCGAAGGGTGACCCCACCTGATGGCGATTCCGGGGGGGAACAAGGATGAAAAGGCAAAATTATGAGTGGCGATGAACTGGGCCGGTTGGATATTGAGCAGATACTGGCCTGTCTGCCACAGCGCTATCCATTCCTGATGATCGACAGGATTGTCGATATAGATGGCGTACAGTCGGCTACGGGGCTGAAAAACATAACCTATAACGAGCCCATTTTTACCGGACATTTTCCCAGCGTGCCGATTTTCCCCGGTGTCCTGATCATTGAGGGCATGGCGCAAACAGCCGGGGCGATCGTTATTGCCGCCAACCGCCAGGATGGTCAGAACCATCTAGTCTATCTGGTCACCGTGGAGAACGCAAAATTTCGTAAACCCGCGTATCCCGGCGATCAGATCGAATATCATATCGAACTGGCTCATTTACGGCGCAATATCGGCAAATACAATGCCAGGGCGATCGTTGATGGCAGGGTGATCGCCGAGGCAAAAATCGGCGCCATGATCCTGCCCGAAGGAACCCAATGAACCTGGTACATCCCACAAGTATTATCGATCCGGGCGCGAAAATTGCCGATGACGTTGAGATCGGCCCCTATTGTGTAGTGGATGGCGATGTGGAACTGGGTGCCGGTGTGCGCCTGGTCTCTCACGTGGTGGTGTCGGGGCGGACCCGTATCGGGGCAGGAACGGTGATCTATCCTTTTGCTTCTCTGGGGCATGCACCACAGGATCTTAAATATGAAGGTGAGGCTTCGTCGCTTGAGATTGGCGCCAATTGTACGGTTCGCGAGAATGTTACGGTCAATCCTGGTACGGCGGGTGGCGGAATGGTCACCCGGGTTGGCAATGACTGTCTGTTGATGGCGGGCACCCATGTGGCCCATGATTGCATTGTCGGCGATCATGTGATCATGGCCAACGGCGCTGCGTTGGCGGGGCATGTCACTGTTGGCAATTGGGCGACCATTGGCGGCAACAGCGGCGTTCATCAGTTTGTTCGCATTGGCGCCTACGCATTTGTGGGGTCCCACTCCAAGGTGGCGGCCGATGTCGTGCCGTTTGCCATGGCCGATGGCACGCCGGCGGCTCTCGGGTCTGTTAATATTGTCGGGTTGCGGCGCCGTGGTTTTTCAAATGACGACATTCATACCCTGCGTTCTGCGTTGCGCGAACTGTTTGGCCCAAAGCAATCCATGCGAGAACAGGTGGCCATTGTGGCAGAAGCTTATAACAATGACCCCCACGTCGGGGCGCTGCTCGCCTTCGTGACCGAGGGCAATGGCGCCAATTTCTGTGTTCCCCGCCGTCGGCACAAATCCGAGGACTAGTTTTCCGAACATGCCGCGCCATATTGCATTGCTGGCCGGTTCGGGGCGAATGGTCGAAATCGTTCAGGAAGCAGCCGAGCGCCAGGGGGATACCGTGAGCGTGTTCGGGCTGGGCCCTTTTGCCCACCTACAGGGCGACGAGGCGGGGGGAAATCGGGACCACAGCCAAGAGGACCAAGTGGGCGGGTTTCTTGATGAACTTGAGGGCCGGTTGCGCGCCAGCGGTGCCAGTCATTTGCTCGCCATTGGCGGGGTGCGGCTGTCGGCCCGGGACCGGCGCACCGCCAATACCTGGTTAAAGAATGGCGACGGGGAAGAACTGGGCGATGACAATGGGCCGGCCATACTTGAAACCCTGGCCGGGCGTGCCGGTCTGGAACTGCTGAGTGCTGCCGAATTGGTTCCCGAAGCGTTGGCCACGGCGGGCCTGATGGCCGGTAAGTTTCAGCCTGCCCACTCCGGACAATACCGCAAAGCGCTGGTTGCGGCCCGGGCGGCGGGGGGACTTGATCTCGGTCAGGCGGTGGTTTGTTCGGGGGGGCGACCAATTGCCGTTGAGGGTGTGGAGGGCACGGACGGCCTGATTGCGCGGGTGGGGGGGTATGTCAAACAGGGCATTGCGGGGGGGGACGGTTCACTTCTAATACTGGCCAAGGCGCTTCGGCCCGGCCAACCGCATTACTTCGATATGCCCGCGGTGGGGCCGAACACGGTTTCGGGCTGCGCCAACGCGTTCATTGATGTCATTGTGCTTGAGGCGGGGGGGGGTTTAATGATCGACCGGCTGGAAATGCTGGAGCTTGCCGACCGGCTGGGTGTTGGCGTTGTCGGCCTAACTCCAGAATGAAAGAGCCGGTCAAGCTGTTTATCGTTGCCGGTGAGCCCTCCGGCGATATGCTTGGCGCCAATCTTGTTCGGAACATGCGTGCCTATGGGGATGTAAAACTGGCCGGAGTGGGTGGGCCGGCTCTGGAATCGGTTGGTTTGAACCCGGAATTTCCCATGAACGATCTGGCGGTCATGGGGTATGTGGATGTGCTTAAACGCTGGCCGCTGCTGTTGCGCCGGGCCCGTCAGACCCTTGGCGCGATCCTGGAAGAAAAACCGGACGTGGTGGTTCTTGTGGATGCACAGGAATTTTCCAAACGCATTGCGGCGGGCCTGGCCAAAAAACGACCGGACTTGCCGGTGGTTTTGTATGTGGCGCCTTCGGTGTGGGCCTGGAAGCCGAAACGGGCGGCACATCTGGCCCGGTATTACACAGATATTTTATGCCTGTTTCCTTTTGAGCCCAAAGCGATCGAGGATCTGGGTGGCATGGCAACTTCTTATGTGGGGCACCCGGCGCTTGATCTGGCGGGTGATGCCGGTCGACGGGCCTCGGGGCGCCAGTCGAACCTGATTATTTTAATGCCGGGCAGCCGCGGCGGCGAGATCGAACGACACAGGGACCTGTTATTCGATTG
>JAADFY010000166.1 GCA_013152625.1 Alphaproteobacteria bacterium | reverse complement strand
GGACAGAGTAAACGATCCGGTGGATCGTTTATCCATCGAACGGACCCGGTTATCCGGCCAGCGAGGTGCGAGCCACTATGCGAGCAGCCGCCATAAAAGACTCAATGAGGTGCGAGCCACTATGCGAGCAGCCGCCATAAAAGACTCAATGAGGTGCGAGCCACTGTGCGAGCAGCCGCTATCGGGCAAAGGAAACGCGACCAAACAAGGAATTAGAGCCCTCGTTTTGTTGTCATCAAAACGAGGAAATGCTCTAAGCGGACCCTCCTTTCATGCCGTTGGAGCGCCCCCATGCCCGCCGAGCCGAAATCGCCACTGCCGGTTATTTGCATCGATCCGGAAATACCGTTTTCCGAACACCCCTTGAGCGGCCACCAGATTTACTGGCTCGAACAGAACAGATTTAAGGCCAAGCCGGGCGAACTGACCCCGCTGCCGGGAGCGGACGGGGCCCTGGCCGGATATGGGTTTGGCCTCGGACCGGCCGCCGGTCGCGACCCGCTTGTCACCGGGTTGGCCGCCGCCCGGCTTCCCGCTGGTCACTACGCGCTAACGGGCCGGTTTGATGACCCCACTATGGCCGAACTGGCGTTTCATCTCGGCGCCTATCGGTTTGACCGCTATCGCCCGGGTGCCGGAAAAGTCACCCTAGAACCCGTCGCAGGTGCAAATCACCCCGAGGTATTGCGGCTGGCTGAAGGCGCGACCATGGCCCGGGATCTGATCAACACCCCCGCCAACGATCTCGGACCAGACGCCTATGAGCACTGGATCCGCGAGTTTGCCGGACGCCACCATGCAGAAATAGCCGTAACCACCGGTAACGAGCTGCTGGAAAAGAACTTGCCCCTAATTCATGCGGTTGGACGCGCTGCGGCTGAAGCACCGCGCCTGATCGAACTGGAATGGGGAAACAAGGATCATCCAAAAGTAACGCTGGTGGGAAAGGGGGTGACCTTTGATACCGGTGGGCTCAACATAAAGCCGGGCACCAGTATGGCTTTGATGAAAAAGGATATGGGTGGCTCGGCAAATATTTTGGGTCTTGCCCACGCTGTTATGGACGCAAATCTGCCGGTGCGCCTGCGGGTTTTGCTGCCGGTTGTTGAAAACGCGATATCGGCGTCCAGTTTCAGGCCCGGCGATGTACTGCCCTCCCGCCTGGGCCTGAGCGTTGAAATCGGCAACACCGATGCTGAAGGTCGTTTGATCCTTGCCGACGCCCTGGCATTGGGCGCGGAGGAAAAGCCGGATCTCATGCTGGATATGGCTACTCTGACCGGCGCGGCGCGTGTGGCGCTGGGCCCCGATCTGCCCGCTCTTTACTGCAATGAAGACAAGCTGGCCGACGAATTGATGGTGGCGGGATTGCGCGTGGGAGATCCTGTGTGGCGGTTACCTCTCTGGCCGGGGTACGAAAGGATGCTTTCGTCAAAAGTTGCCAATATCAACCATATTTCCCGGGGAGGGTTCGCCGGATCGATTACCGCCGCACTCTTTATGGCGCGGTTCGTCGGTGGCGCCAAGACATGGGTACATCTGGACATTTTCGCTTGGGCACCTGAGGCTCGCGCTGGTCGACCTGCCGGCGGAACCGATCAGGGAATTCGCGCCGCCTATGCCGTAATCTGCGACAGATACAAATAGGGGAATGGTACCTGGTGGTCGGAGCATCTTGATCCAGGAGTTGATATAGTCAACAATACGAATGACCAAAACAACCGGGTGGATCCATGGTGCGTCGAACATACCTTGAACGGCTCAGGGCGTTCGATCGTCATTATGCCGGTGTGGCAACCCGTCTGGGCGCGCGGGTTCGCGATAGCGGCCAGTCAGCGGTGGCAGAACGCATAATGGCTGAACTGGCGCGCATGCCCGGCGCCAGTTCATCGCACCTGGCCCGCCGGCTGGTAATGGACAAGGGCCAGCTCAGCCGGGCGGTGTCCGCCCTTGTTTCCAGCAACCTCGTCAGTGTCGGATCGGCGGGACCGGATCAGCGCGTAAGGGCATTATGGCTGACCGGGCAGGGCGAACGCGAAGCGGCCCGGCTGGAAACCATGGCCGCCGAACGGGCGGCCTCACTCCTGGCCGGCATAGATCCAAAACAACACGGGGAACTGGTGGCGGCGCTGTCAACCGCCGATACGATCCTGTCCGCCGGCATGGATCAGGCGCCGGTGCTGCTGGGGAACCCGGCACCCGGCGATATGGGAACACTGATTGCGCGCCATGGCGAGGTATTTAACTACGAATACGGCTTTGACGCCCGATATGAGGCCTGGGTTGCCAAAAGCATCGCCGCCTATGTTGAGAATGCCAGCGGGGCCGAACAATTGTGGATTGCCCGGGTCAACTCGGTGTTTGCCGGCTGTATCATGCTTACCGGCTCGGACGCCAAAACGGCTGTGCTCGCTCTGGCGCTTGTTGAACCGGAATTTCGCCGGCAGGGGATCGGGCAGGCCCTGGTTGAAACCGCACTGATGTTTGCCGGCGATGCCGGCTACTCCACCGTTCAGGCTTCGGCTCCGGCAAAACTCAAAGCCGCACATCGTCTTTTCGCCCGCTCAGGGTTCGGCTCCGACAATTCCGGGGTGCAGAACTGGGCCGACCAGAAAATCGCCGCCAAAGGCCTTGTCCACCGCCCTTGAACCGGTTTTGCCCCGCGTGAATTCAGGCCCGTCCAGGCCCGGGTTCTTACCCGGTCACACTACTGGGTTGGGGTGCCATCACCGGCGTCGCTGGCAGGTGCTGCTTCTGCAGGTGTTTCCATGGGCGCTTCCGCCGGGGTTTCGGCGGGCGTTTCAGCCGGCGCTTCGGGTGCTTCCATAGGCGCCTCGGCGCCTTCCACAGCGGGCAAGGGCACCGGATTATCGCTCAGCGAGCGCATATAAACCAGCAGATCCGCCCGGTCCTCGGCGCTGCGAATTCCGGAAAAACCCATCTTGGTGCCGGCCATATATTCTTTTGGCGAGGTCAAAAAGCCATCGAGCGATTCAAAATCCCAGACCTTGCCGGCCTCACCTTCGGCGGCCATGGCGCTGGAGTACGAATAGCCCTGGACCGAACCGATCACACGGCCAACGGCATCAAACAGGGGTGGGCCCGCCTTGTTGCCTCCCCCCGCTTCGAAGGTATGGCACGCTGCGCAGGACCGGGCCCGGCGCTGCCCGTTTTCCATGGAGCCCATGCTCAAGACCGTATTGAACGGTACGACCTCGACCACCGCGACCTCCACCGGCGCGCTTGCATCCCCAACTGTTGCTTCGGGCAGGGCAAAGCCGCCGCCTGCGCCTTCGCTGGGTTCATAGATCCAATCGGCAAGAAATCCGATGCCCATGACGAACAATGCGGTGCCAAGAACGGCGCCGATGATCTTGTTCCACTCAAACCCGTCCATTTTTGCGCTCTCTCCGTACCGTTGGCCTGTTGCTGGGGTGCCTGTGTGGCGTCCAGTCGAATCACCCGTGCAATAACTTGCACGTTTGAGCCTCGTTCGTCGCGCGCGGACCATATATTCATGACCCGTTTCACGCAACATGTGCGTGTTCGGTGCGACAATTGTGCTCCCGACCGGGTTTACCGGGCCTAAACTGCGGCTTGACTACCAGGGGCGGTGTCGCCTCGTCAGATTGACTTCGCGCCCATGCCACCCCAATAGTGCGCGCCGTTCAGGACATTAGGTCAAAAAATGAGCAGAAATATCGCATTTCAGGGCGAGCCGGGCGCATTCAGCCATGCCGCGGTACAATCGCT
>JAADFY010000165.1 GCA_013152625.1 Alphaproteobacteria bacterium | reverse complement strand
GGCGTTTTTGCACCAGAAAAACGACGAAGGGCACGGCGAACACCAGCCCGATCAGGCGCCCCCAAAACCGGTGTCCCCATTCCCACCAGAAGATGGATTTGAACGCCGCCAGGTCCATCCATGAATTCTGCAACAAAAATTCGGGGATCAGCTTATAGGCACTGAACTCCGCCAGCCAGTCGGCCTCGCTCAGCGGCGGAATAATGCCGGAAACCGGCTTCCAGCTGGTGATGGAAAGCCCGCTGTCGGTAAGCCGGGTCACCCCGCCCAGGCCCACCATGACCAGAACGGCGAGGGCCAGAATATAAAGCCACAAGCGTACCGGGCCAAGAACGTCCTCCCCGGGGGCTTTCAGGGAGTCGATCGCGGTTTGAATTGACATACTCACGCTCGTTTTTTTCCGGTAATTCATCTTATGCTTGTGGCAAATCCTCTCTGAAGTGGTAAAGCTAGAGCGCCAGATTGGCAACAACCCGCTTGTTTGATGACAGATTTTGATCAGGGGAACCTTGGGGTAATGAAACAACGCGCCCGAAAATTCGCCGGTATCTGGCTCATGCTGGCTCTTTTGCTGATCTATCCGGCTATTGCGGTAGCGATTTATTCACAATTCCTGGGCTGGCTGCCGATATGGGCCACTTTGGCCTATCTCGCCGTCGCCGGGATGGCCTGGGCGTTGCCGGCCGGGGTAATCATCAAATGGATGCTCAAACCGGACGAAACAGCATGACAAGAAACTGTTTCAGCCCCCCGACATCATGGAGAAAATCGCTCCGGTTGCCAGCACCTCGACATAGCGCTTGTTCTGAAACAGCCCGTTGAGCGAAACCCTGGGCAGTTGCAGCAATTGCTGCTTGTGGCGCTTGTAAAGCCCGCCGGGCCGGGTAGTCACCCCGGAGCGCAACCCCAGGTCGCGGGCGATTTCAAACTCGCGCTTTCCGGCGGCGTTTTTGCCCCCGATCGGGTAGGACAAATGCCGGGGCCTGACCCCGAACTGGGCATAAATTACCTGCAAACTTTGCTCGATTTCTTGCCTGGCCCGCTCCGGCTTGAGCTTGGCCAACTCGTAATGGTGCACCGTGTGGGCGCCGATGGTGCACAAGGGCTCGTCGGCAAAGGTCTTTAGTTCACCCCAGTCCATGATCAACTGGCGGCAGTGCTGCTGCAAATCCAGCCCGTAGCGCTGGGCAATCTCCAAGATGAACCCGACCCGTTCGTCCTCATCCATCTGGCGCATAAGGGAATAAATCCGCCGGTAGGCGGCTTTTTTTTGCCCAACGGTTTTGGTATCGAAATATTGAATTTCGCCCCGCTCGTCACCAAGAGCCAGCGCGTCTTGCTGGCCAATAATGTCCTCGAGCGCCTGCCACCACACCTGCCCCACCCCATCGACCAGGGCGGTGGGCACGTAAAGGGTAAACGGGCACCGGTGGCGTTTTAATACCGGCAGCGCGTGCTCCAGATTATCCCGATAGGCGTCGTCAAAGGTGAAAACAACGAACTTTCGCGCCGGTTTAGACCCTTCAAGGCGCTTGATGGCCTCATCAAGCGAAACGGTTTCAAAGCCCAGCTGGCGCACCCTGAGGATGGCATATTCGAGGAATTGCGGGGTAATCTGCAAAATGGCGTTGGGTGAAAAATCGGCCCCCGCCTCGGGCAACACCCGGTGCACGGTAAAAATCACCCCATAAGAGCGCGACAACGCCCGCACCAGTCTACCCGCCTGCGAGGCCCACAGGATTTCAAACATCACCCGATAGAGGAAATATTTCAGGTTTTCCATCCACACCCTCTAAAATTTTTCAGGCGATTTTGGATTTTTGTGCCCCGGCGACAACCACCCGGGAGCGCTCAAACCCCAGCGCCGCGGCCTGGTTGATCGCAGACCTTCTTGCCCCCGCGTCCAACGGCGCCCCGGCGACCAGCACCACGGCCCCCTCAACACCGGAAAACAACGCCAATCCGGCGGCGGCGTCGGCGTTGCCGGCAAAGACAACGACAATTTCGCAGATATCGCCAAGGGCCTTGATCAGGGTCAGCGGCTTGTCCGAACTTTCGTTAATTGCCGGCCGGGTTCCCCAGTAGACCTCGATCAGATCACCCTCTTCGGAAGAAAATATCACCTCGCCGAAATCAACCAGATCGGCCGACAGATCGGAAATTCCACGCTTGCGAGAAATATTGGCGCTGCTGGCGTCGACCACCGCCACCCTGAACCCCTTGTGCATGACATCATCGACAACCAGCCTGCCGACGCTGGCACAATCCGCGTCCCGGTCCAGCGCGGCAATCAGCACCAGACTTTCCTCTCCCGCACTCAAGGAGGAGAGCAGACTTGAAACATCCGTCTCGGCATCCGTAGCCGCGCCAGAGGTATTCGTGGATTGATCATCGGCGTAAATCAAGGGATCGTCATGGCTGGCATCGTCCACCAAATCCGGGGTTTCGGGCTCGTCCGCCAGCCCGGAAAGTTCCGGCTCAGCGGCTTGAGCCGCTTCGGCCGCCAAACCTCTTTGTTCGCCCTGATCCTGTTGCTCCTCACCCGTTTGCGCTTGTGGGCGCTGTTCACGTTGCACCGGAGCAAGTGATATTGGCACCCCCAACCCGGCAAAAACGATGGAGCCCACCTGCACCGCCAGTGAAACCATGATCACCGCAACCAGTATCAGGCTGGTTTTGGGCGATACCGGGCTCAAAGCGGGCCTGGCGACGCCAATCACGCGCACATCGGGCAATACGGCGCCGGCGTCGGTACGCGCCGAGGCATCGCGATAGCGGATCAGATAGGTTTGCAACAAGGCGTTTTGCGCCTCGGCCTCGCGTTGCAATTCCTCAAGTCGAACCGAGGCCGTCGTCGCCGAAGAAGCCTCCAGCTTGGCCCGGGTCAGGTCGTCCTTGAGCGAAGCAATCAGGGTTTGTTCGATCTGGGCTTCCGCCTCCAGCGCGTCGGCGACCTGACGCCCCTCGAGCATGATCTGCTTGCTGGTTTCGCTGATCTGGGCGCTAAGGGCCTGAACTCGCGGATGGTTGGGCAACAAGGTAGCCAGCAACTGCGCCCGTTCACCCTGCAGGCGTCCCATCTGCTCGGACAGGCGCTGGATCACCGCCGAAGAGCGCACGTCGGCCACTCCGTCAATGGGCTGGCCGGCATCGATCATCGAGCGAATGAGGGTGGCGCGCGAGATGGCGGTGTTGCGCCGCTCCTGGGCGGTGGTGATCTGGGTTGCGATATTTGAAAGCTGCTGTTCAAGAAGGGAGGTGTTGTTGGGTCCGGAAAAAAGATCGTTGTCAATTCTGAACGCAGCCACCGCCGCCTGGGCCGCAACCACCGAGACCCGCAGTTTGCCGATTTCCGTTTCCAGCCATTTGGAGGCGTCCGCGGTATCGTCAATCGACAGTTCGGCCCGGCGGTTGACGTGGGCCACGGCGATGGCGTTGGCAATTCTGGCCGACAGATCACGGTCTCTTGTCCGCACCAGAATGGAAATAATCCTGGAGTCCCTTTGCTGGATGACCGTTACGGCGCCGGACAGGTACCCCAGGGCGCGCCGCTCGACGTCGCGCACGGTTTTGGAGCGTCCCAAAGCGGCAAAAAGCGGATCAAACAGGGATTTTGCCGAACCGTTGAATTCGGCGACGTCAACCAGCTTCTCGGAGCGCACGACCCGCAACAGCAAATCATCCGACTGGATCAGTTCGACCTGGGACGACATCAAAACCCCGTCGGCAATGGCACTGGTGCGGTTGCCCGAATCATTGGCGGCGCGCGAAAACACGCTGTCCCTGGGCTCAACCAGCACCGAGGCCGAAGA
>JAADFY010000164.1 GCA_013152625.1 Alphaproteobacteria bacterium | reverse complement strand
ACGGCGAGCACACCGGTGGTGCCGCCGCTCTCAACTGCTGCCTCCTGGGCCACGCCAACCGCGTTGCCAACCTCCTGAGCCAATACGGCGGCGGGCAAAAAGCCCACCAATATTGCAACCAGAACTATCCCGAAATTACGCATGTTCCGTCCCCTGTTTGTTGGCCGCTATTTCCGCCGCCGCTGATTTTAGTTGGCGGACCTTACAGATTGTGCTTGAAAAAAACCAGCGCGAGTTCAAACACCAAGCAAGCCAAACTGAACGGCCACGAATAACAGCAGCGCATAAGTGAGATGGTGGGCGAGCTGATCGGCGCCGTGCATGGCCCAGAACCGCCGGGCACCGGTGTCCGCCAGCCCATCGCCGGAAACCCGGGCCTTGATCAGATCGATTGTGAAATGTATCGCCAATTCAGCAATTGCGATGGCCAATACCCAGCGCCAATCCACACCGAAGGAAAACAGCACCAGAGCCGTTGCGCCGGCATGGATTGCAGCATGAACGTAACCGCCGGCATGCCCCGGGTCGGCCTTGCCGGCAATCATCCACCCCGATTGCAGGACATAGTCGGCCAGAAAATGTTTGACCTGCAACGCCACCAGCAGGCCAATCAGGGCCAGCATCAGCGCTGACCGGTTTTTGCCGCCACAAGGTGTTCGATGGCATCGGCAAGATGGACGTCGACAATATTCGGGTCGCCGCGATCCACGCGCAGCGCGTGCGCCCGGGCCAGCACATCGGCATGGGAATACCCGGCCGGGGGCTCAAACCGGTAACAGGCCAACTCGATCAGCAACCCAAGGGGGTCCTTGAAATAGATTGAGTCCATAAACCCGCGATCCTTGACGCCGCTGTCGCTGATGTTCCGGTGGTTTAGCCGCTTTATGGCCTGTTCAAAGGTCGCCCGGGAAACAGAAAATGCAATGTGATGGACGCAGCCGGGATCGGTTGGCGTTCTGGCCGGATCCGGTTTGCGGTCTTCTCGGGTGAACACCGTAATCAGCCGTCCGTCGCCGGGATCGAAATATAAATGCCCTTCGGCGGGCACATCAAGATTGGGCTGTTCGAACACCAGAGCCATGCCCAGCAATCCGGACCAGAAATCGATGGAGGTCTGCCGGTCGGCGCCGGTCAGGGTGATGTGATGGACGGCCTGGGATTGCAGTTTTTCCATTGTTTTCAGTCGTCCCCGGGAAATTTCACACCATAGAGGGCGGCGGCGTTGGCAAACCCTATTTTTTCAGCCTCGGTTGTTGAAAATTGCGCCAGATATTTACCGGTTACGTCTATCCAGTCGCCGATACCGTTGGCCAGATTGACCACCGGCCAGTCGCTGCCCCAGATCACCCGATCCGTACCGAAACTTTCAACCACATGATCGAGCCAGGGGCGAACATTTGCCAGCGTCGCGGTGCCGGGGGGGCAATAGGCCATGATCCCGGACAATTTGCAGGTCACGTTGGGCAAGGCGGCCAGAGTTGAAATATCCTTTCGCCATTGCTCATCATCGCCACCGGCAATATCGGGCACGCCGCAATGGTCCAGCACCAGGGCCGTATCGGGGCACGACCGGGCAAGATCGGCGGCAACCGGCAACTGGCGGGCTAAAAAACACATGTCAAACGCGAAATTGCCCCGACCGATCTTGGTCACATTGGCCCGAAACGTGGCGCTTTGGGACACGTCATCGTCGATTTCATGCAGGATGCGGCGAAACCCGACCACCGGCAACCCGTCGCATTCTTCCAGCCAGGCATCAAATCCCTGATCGGTCTCGGGACGGCACGAGGCAATCATGCCGACCATGGCCGTGGCGGGATCATTGGCAAGGGTGGCGATGTACCGGGTTTCAGCCCGGTAGTCGGCATCATCGACCCCGGCCTCCATGAAGATGGTGGCCCCTATGCCCTTGCCGACGGTCAGATCGGTGTAGTCCTTGAGCGTAAAGGCCGTGTGGGCCAGGGCCGGTATGGCATCGGTCCAGGCATAGCCCGCAGTTTGCGGATAAATGAGATGCTGGTGGGTATCGAGCAGTCTGATCATGTATTTTACTCCTGGGTATGGCTGCCGGACCGGGACCTATTCCGGGTCGTCGATCACGTCCTGGGTCTGGGTGCCCAACCCTTCGATCCCAAGTTCAATACGGTCGCCGTTTTTCAAAAAGACCGGCGGTTTTAACCCCATGCCCACCCCCGGCGGCGTGCCCGTGGAGATAATGTCGCCTGGCTGAAGCGACATGAATTGGGAGAGATACGACACGCAATGGGCAACGCCGTAAACCATGGTGGCCGAAGTGCCGTCCTGCCGGGTCTGGCCATTGACCCGCAACCACATTTTCAGGCTCTGCGGGTCAGCGATTTCATCTTTGGTGACCAGCCACGGGCCAATGGGGCCAAAACTGTCCGCTGATTTGCCCTTGGTCCACTGGCCGGCATGTTCGAGCTGAAATTTACGTTCGGAGACGTCATTGATAACGCAATACCCAGCCACATAATTTAAGGCATCGGCTTTGCTGACATATTTCGCCCGTTTTCCGATCACGACGCCCAGTTCAACCTCCCAGTCGGTTTTTTCCGAACCGCGGGGTATCATCACCGGATCGTTGGGGCCGCAAATGGCCGAGGTTGCTTTCATGAACATGATCGGCTCGGGAGGCACATCAAGACCGGACTCGGCGGCGTGGTCGGCAAAATTAAGGCCGATACAGATAAATTTTCCCACCCCGGCCACACACGGGCCCAGCCGCTCACCGTCGGCCACAAGAGGCAGCGCCGAAAGGTCGAGGGCGCCCAGTTCGGCGAGCTTTTCCGCCGACAATGTATCGCCGGCGATATCAGGCACGATCGCCGAAAGGTCGCGAATATTGCCTTTTGCATCCACCGCGCCGGGTTTTTCAGTTCCGGTTTGACCGTAACGAACGAGCTTCATGGGAATTCCTTTTTTCAATTGAGATGGCACCGACCGGGGCACCCCTCAGGTTCCCCGATCGTCGATCTTTTTTTATTCCGCCCAGCCTTTGCAGGGTTTAGGGTTCAATTTCAAGTGACGGGTCTCGCCAACCGGCATTCAGGGGCGATATGGCGGCCTGTGGGGAGATTTTTTACATGGACGACAAAAAAACGGTGGTGGTGACCGGTGGCGCCAGCGGCATTGGCGAGGCAACGGCCCACAGATTCGCCCGAGCCGGGTGGCAGGTGGTCATTGGCGACATCAACGAGGCGCGGGGCGAGAAAGTGGCGACGCAGATCGGTGAGGCCGGCGGCGCCTGCGTTTACGTCAAGCTCGATGTGCGCGCGGCAGACGCGGTTCAGGAATTTGCCGAGACGGTCTATTTGCAGTGCGACCGGGTCGATGCCCTGGTCAATTCGGGGGGGATTTTGCAAAACGCGGTACGAACCATCGATCTGGATATGGACGAATTCGACCAGATTTTTGCGGTCAATGTGCGCGGCACCATGCTGGTCAACCAGGTGTTCGGGCGCCACATGATCGCGGCGGGGGCGGGCAGTATCGTCAATATGTGCTCGCTGACAACATTTCGCGCGTCGCCGCAACCGGCCTATGCCCCGGGAAAAGCTGCGATCAAATCCATGACGGAGACCCTGGCGGCGGAGTTGGGGCCCAAGGGCGTGCGGGTCAATGCGGTGGCGCCGGGATATGTGCTCACCCCGGCCATGCAGGCGCGGATCGATGAAGGCAAGCGCGACCCGGGGGCCGTTATCGAGCGCACGGCCATGGGCCGGTTCGTTCGGGCCAGCGAGGTGGCAGAAGTCATATATTTCCTGTGTTCGGAAGGGGCCAGCGCGGTCACCGGCACAACCATTCCGGTGGATTGCGGCTGGCTGGTCTCCACCGCTTACGGGGCCTACGCCTCCCAGATCGAAGACGCCACCTGATCGGTTATTGTGCATCCGGCACGCTATTAAGTAACCATTTGGTTGACCCCGGTTCGCCCTGTTGATAGCGTTGGAGCGCTTAGTTGTTGGGAGGAAATCCGTATGAAATACCTAATTGCAATTACATCGCTTGTGGCCGCAACGGCCCTTGCTACAGTTCCGGTGGTGGCTCAGGAATATTCGTGGAAGCCCGACAAGCCGGTGACAATCATCGTACCGTGGTCTGCCGGTGGCTCCACCGACAGTGTGACACGGGTTCTTGCGGGCGAGCTTGAAGCGGCCCTCGGGCAAACCGTGGTGGTTGTCAATCAACCCGGCGCCGCCGGTTCGGTTGGTACAACCGGCGCCTGGACCGCCGAACATGACGGGATGACATGGGCTGCCGGCGCGGCCCTGGATTTAGGTTCTTATCAGGTGCTCGGCATGCTCGATGTCCCCTTGGAGGACTGGAAATTATACCTTCATGTGGCCAATGTTGCGGTGGTGGGGGCCAACCCCGATGCCGGATATGAGGATTTTGGCGATCTGCTCGACGCGCTTAGGGCCAACCCGGGCGAAATCACGGTGGCGACCGCGGGGGTAACCTCGGGCGGCCGCAATGCCATGGAGTCCATCGCGCAATCCGTAGGCATCGAATATCGCCATGTCAGCTATGACGGCGGCGCTCCGGCAGTGCTTTCCACCGTTGCCGGGGAAACCATGATCACCACCCAACTGGCCTCCGAGCAGGCCGAAATGATCCGGGCGGGTCGCATCATGCCGCTGGCGGTTCTGGCGGACGCACCGCTGGTCATTGACGGGTACGGAGAAATCCCGCCCATTACCAACTGGATCCCCGACCTCAAGACCGCCAACAACTATTTTGGCATCTGGGCACCGGCTGATTCACCGCCAGAGGTTTTTGAAACCATGGACCGGATCTGGGCCGATGTGATTTCAAAATCGACCGCTCTGGCTGACTATGCCGCACAGCGCGGTGCGTTTTTGAGCACCTCATTCGGTGACGAAGCCTTTGCGGCGGCGGCTCCGGCAGTGCAGCAAAATGTCTGGCTGCTCTTTGATGGTGGCAAAGTGGAAAATGACCCGGCCGATTTCGGCTTTATGCGTCCCTGACGCCATTCGCTTGGAACTTTCGGCGCCCCCCCGGGTGCCGGAAGTTCGGCTTCTTAGGGTCTGGACCCTAACTTCGGCCCCGGCCACACGCGCCCCAAACCTGTCAAGGAAGATCACCCATGGACGGTTTGATGTCCTTTTTGGCATCGCTGAGTTCCATGGCGACCAGCTGGACCATCGTTGACGTCATCTGGGCAACGCTGCTGGGCATAATCGTGGGCATGCTGCCGGGTCTGACCGCTACCCTTGGGGTGGCGCTGATGACCACCTTAACGTTCAATCTAGAGGCCGACCGGGCCATCCTCATTCTCATTTCCATGTATGTGGGGGCGATTTACGGCGGCTCACGCAGCGCTATTTTGCTCAATATTCCGGGCACCCCGGCCAATGCGGCAACCGCGCTCGACGGCTATCCACTGGCCCGGGCCGGCAAGGCGGGGTCGGCCATGGCGATTGCCACCACCGGGTCCTTTTTCGGCGGAATGGTGGGGATGCTGGCGCTGGCGATCGTGGCGCCGCTGCTGGCCGAGGTTGCCCTCTCGTTCGGTTCGTATGAGTTTTTCTGGCTGGCGGTGTTCGGGGTTCTGGTTGCCGGACAGCTGACGTCCCTGGACGATCCGATCAAGGGCTGGATTGCCGGATTTTTGGGCCTGTTTGTGGCGATGATCGGACAGGAGGGCATTCACGGGGTGCCGCGCTTTTCCTATGGCTCCACAGATTTTGCCGGGGGCATCGGCCTGTTGCCGGCCATGGTGGGGGCTTTCGGGCTGGCGGAAATTTTAACCGTCATGCGCCAGGAAGGCTATGAGGTGGTGCGTTCGAAGGTGGACAGTGTCTGGGCCGGCATCCGCCAGGCCACCCGATACAAGCTGACCGCCATTCGCTCCGGTCTGATCGGCACGTTCATGGGGCTGGTGCCCGGTGTCGGCGAGGACATGGGCTCGTGGGCCTCCTATGCGGCGGCGCGCCAGGCCTCAAAGAACAAATCGGAATTCGGCAAGGGCTCGATTGAAGGGCTGCTGGCGGCGGAAACGGGCAACAATGCCGCGGTGCCGGGCGCCCTCATACCGGTGCTGACCCTGGCCATTCCCGGCTCGGCCCCGGCGGCGGTGCTGTTGTCGGCGATGATCATTCACGGAATTCGTCCCGGGCCGCTGATCATGATCGAAAACCCCGATTTCGTTTACTCCGTCGTTGCCATGGTGTTTTTGGCCACCATGGCCATGGCCGTGCTCGGCCTGTTGCTGACCCGGCCGCTGATTACAGTGCTCAAGGTACCCCGTGAACGCCTGATGCCGATCATTTTCGTATTGTGCACCGTGGGTTCATTCGCCATTGCCAGCCGAACTTTCGATGTGGGGGTGATGGTGTTTTTCGGGGTGTTCGGGTTTATCCTGCGGGAGCTGAAATACCCCATGGCACCGCTTATTTTAGGCATTGTTCTGGGGGATATTCTGGACAAAAGCCTGAGGCGCGGGCTGGTGCTGTCGGATGGCAACCTGACGGAATTTTTCGTGCGCCCCATCTCACTGGTGCTCTGGCTGTCGGCTCTGGTGTTTATTCTGGCAACCATGCCTTTTGTCCGCCGGGCTGTCTTACGCATCCTTGGCAAGCCTGGACAAAAGGGAACTGACCCCGAATGACCCCGACGCCCATGGATAAAAAGGATTTCGTGTCCTCGCTGATCCTGACCGTGTTCGGGATCGGCGTGATGGTGGAAAGCGCCCGGTTGCCCCGGCTGGAAAATCAGAACATCAATCCGTTTACGGTGCCCGGGCTGGTGCCGGGGATTATCGGCATTCTTCTGGTGATATGCGGGCTGTTCATCCTGATCCGCTCGACCTTGCGGGGCGGCTGGCGGCTGGGGATCAGCACGGCAGGGACGGCGAAATGGGCAAAGTCTTCCGCGGTGGCGCGCTCGATTGTCACCCTGGTGCTTACGATATCATACGCTCTTGTGCTTTTTCCGCTGGTGCCGTTCTGGATCGCAACGCCGCTGTTTATCTTCTCGTTCATCGTTACAACGGAGGCGATGGCCAATGGGGGCTGGCCAAAACCACGGGCGCTGCTGACCGGCCTGCTCGTTGCCGTGGTGGCGGGGGGCCTGATCGGGTATGCTTTTCAGGAACTGTTCTTTGTCCGGCTGCCGGGGGGGTGAGAGTCTTTGACTGGTCGCGTTTTCGAACCGGATAACCGCACACACTTATCCTGAAAACGCTCCAGGTCACGGACCCAAAAACGGGTTGTTTGTATTTAGTCCAATTTTCGGGCGCGTTTTTTTATAAGTTTACAGGGGGTAATTATGCTGTTGAGCCTTTGCAATGAGGTACTGCGCGAGCACGGGTTTGCCGAGCAATGTAAAATCGCCGCGGCGCTTGGATATGGGGGGCTCGAAGTGGCGCCCTTTACACTGGCCAAAGACCCGCAAACCATTACGGATGCCGAGGCCGCGCACTACCGCACCATTGCCGAAGACCACGGGCTGACCATTACCGGCCTGCACTGGCTGCTGATCGCGCCGGAGGGGTTGTCGATCACATCTAGCGACCGGGATATTCAGGCACGCACCCGTTCTCTTCTGGCCCGGCTGGTGGAACTTTGCGCCCTCATGGGGGGCACGGTTCTGGTGCATGGTTCGCCCGGACAGCGCAAGTTGTCCCACGGGGCGACGCCGGAGGCCGCGCGGGCCAATAGCCTTGAGAATTTGTCCAGGGTGGCAAAACAGGCGGAGGCGGCAGGGGTTACTTATTGTCTGGAGCCGCTGGCCAAGCCACAAACCGACTATGTCAACACGGTGGCCGAGGCGGTGGAAATCATAGATGCCATCGGGTCGCCCGCCCTTAAAACCATGATCGACACCTGTTCGGCCGGCCAGACGGAGAATGAGCCGGTGGCGGCGCTGATCCGGCGCTGGTGGCCAACCGGCAAGCTGGCCCACATTCAGATCAATGACACCAACCAGCGGGCCCCCGGTCAGGGGGACAACCAGTTTGCCCCTGTGTTTGAAGCACTCCGGGACGTGGGATACACGGGGCCGGTGGCGGTGGAGCCGTTTGTTTACGAGCCCGACGGGCCGACAACGGCGGCGGTGGCGGCGGGGTATGTTCGCGGCGTGCTGGAGGGACTGACATGAGCGCGCCCAACCTGCGGGTGGTGGCCAGCAAACTGGTCATTCGCAACGCTTTTACGCGGCTGCCGTTTCGCTTTGGCGTGGTGACCATGGAAGCGGCGCCGGTGGCGTTGCTCGAGGTGGAAGTCGAATTTGGGGACGGCGGGCGGGTCAAGGGGGTCGCCAGTGATTTTCTTGCATATAAATGGTTCGACAAACGGCCCGAAAAAAGCCCGGCGGACAATGTCGCCGATCTGCTCACCGCCATTGGCGACGCACGTGGGATTTATGCCGATACCGGCTCGGGCACGCCGTTCGGGCTATGGGCGGACACCAACGCAGAAATAGAGCGTCGGACCCTGGAACGGGGATTTAACCGGCTGGGGGCCTCGTTTGCCGGCTCGATGATGGAGCGGGCCGTAATCGATGCAACCGGTCGGCATTTAGGGCTTGGATTTGACGCCATGGTGCGGTCGAACGCGCTGGGGCTGACACCGGAGAGAATTTTGCCCGAAGTTGGCTTTGATGATGTGCTGGGCGCCCTGCCCGACCGGCCTCTGACCCGGGTGGCGTTGCGGCACACTGTGGGGCTGGTGGATGCCATTTCCCGGGCCGACATGCCAGCGGACGCCCCCGATGACGGGTTTCCCGTCACGTTGGAGGATTATCTGGCCGTGGATGAATTGCGCTATCTCAAGGTCAAGGTCGGCGGCGATATCGAGGCCGATATTGCGCGCCTGACCGCCATTGCCGATGTGGTGAACCGGTGCGGGCGCCCCGTGAAAATGACCCTGGACGGCAACGAGCAATATAACGGTCTGGAGGCGTTCGTTGACCTGGTGGAAGCGATAAAATCAACCCCGGCGCTGGCGGACCTGTGGGCCTCGGTATTGTTTGTCGAGCAGCCTCTTCATCGGGATGTGGCCATGGCCACCAGACTTTCCGCCACGGCCATGACGGCCATTGGCCGGCCGTTGCTGATCGATGAGGCCGACGGATGGCCGACCGCCTATCGCGAGGCCATTGAACTTGGCTATGGGGGGGCCAGCCACAAAAACTGCAAGGGGGTTTATCACTCCATGATCAATGCCGGTCTGACCGAAACCCGCAACCGGGCCGCCGGAGAGAAGCGCTATTTCCTGTCCGGTGAAGATCTGACCAATCTGGCCACTGTGCCATTACAGGCCGATCTGTGTGTGGTGGCCACGCTTGGTATTTCCCACGTGGAGCGCAACGGGCACCATTATTTCGCCGGGCTGGACCATCTGCCCCACCGGGAACGCGAGAACGCACTATCGCGCCATCCGGACCTTTATGAACGCCACAAGGACGGCGTGGCTCTGCGAATAACAGGGGGAATGCTGGAAATCGGATCGCTACAGGTGCCGGGGCTGGGGGTGGTTGATCTGCCGGACCTTGGCATCGGGATACCCGAGGCGGACTGGGACTTTTCCATGCTGGAAACTGGACACAACGCCTGAATGAAACGGGGGTTTAACGCACCGAGACGTGGTTGCGACCAATGATCGGGTATTGCTCGACCTCATAGACCTGACCGCTGATGGGCGCGCTGCGATCGGACAGCCAGAACACCGCGTGCTCGGCCACCTGTTCAGGCAATAGCAGGGTGCCGGAGGGGGCAAACGTGGCGGGCACGTCTTTTAGCCAATCGGGGCCATGCCCTTCCAGCAATTGCAGCCGATGTTCGTTTTCAGTCACGGTCCAACCCACATTGAGCTGATTTATGCGGACCAGATTCGGCGCCACGGCGTCTCCGATGTTCCGGGTGGCGGCCATCATCGCCGCTTTGCTGGCGGAGTAAACGAGCAGGTTGGGCGCGCCGCAATAGGCGTTGATCGAGCCTATATTGACGATACTGGCCGCGCAGCCGCCGGGCGCAGATGCCCGGGCCTTCATGTGCGGCAGGGCAATCCGGATCAGTTTGAGCGGTGCGCGCACATTGACATGCATCATCTCGTCAAACAGCTCATCTTCAAGATTTTCGATTGAACACCGGTCGAGGCGGGCGGCGTTGTTGACCAGACCATCCAAACGGCCAAACCGGTCAATCACCGCATCAAAAATGGTCTGAGGTGCGTCGGGATCACCCAGATCGGCAATCACGAACCCGACATCTTTGCCAAGCCGTTCAGCCGCCGCCCGCACCCGAACCGCGTCCCGGCCATGGATCATGACCTTCGCCCCGCGCCGAAGACACATATTTGCAATGGCAAAGCCAATGCCGGCGGCGGAACCGGTGACCAGAATTACACGTTTGTCGAGCATTTAGGCATCTCCGGGGAAGGAACGGAAGGCGGGCGATCTGCCGCCGGGAAAGGAATTTTACGACCGCACAATAGCTGCCCGTCGCTGCAACAACAAACCGCAGCTTCGGGGGGTAGTCACCCGGTTTTAACCGGATATAGTGCGCCGCAAGAGAGCCGTGACCGGGCTAGGTCACATACCCTGGCGCCAGAGGTCTTTCGTTTTCGCAGCTGCCCGAAACGGCTTTTACCCGCCTTTTCGACCGGAGGAAACCGAATATGGCAAAAGCTGAAAAACATGTGCCGTGCGAGCGCGAACAGCACTTTCTGTCCGGGGTGATCAACGCCAAATATGACCGGCAGATCATCACCGGGATCAAGAAATTCCTCGACGGCAATGCGCCACAGGACATGCACGACTTTTACTCACGTGACGAGCTGGATGCCATCCTTGCCCTTGAGGGAACCGACCGGGATGTGCTGGCCCGGATGCCGGTCAAGATCACCCGCCATTATTTCGAGCTGGCCAAAACCAGCGCCGCCATTCAAACCCTGGTCAAGGCCAGCCCGAAAGAAACCTTCGATCTGGATGGGGCGGAAGACCCGGGCAAGCAGCTCTCGTTCAGCCCGGTGGAGGGGCTTATTCACAAATATGAACTCGGTCTGATCTATGTGGCCTCGACCTGCTCGGCCCATTGCCGGTTCTGCTATCGCGAAGAGCTGATTGCGCGAAAAGAGATCGAGCGGGAAGACGGCACCATGGCGCCCAAAGGGCTGGCGCAGATCAGTGAAATTGTCGCCTATGTTAAAGAGCATAATCGGCTGGTGGCGCAAAATGGGGGCCGGCACCCGGAATCAGGGCGTGAAAAATTGCGCGAAATCCTTTTGTCCGGCGGCGACCCCCTGGTGCTGGGCAACAAGAACATCGCCCAGTGGCTGGGGGCGCTGGCCGAAGCGGGGATTGAATCCCTGCGCATCGGCACCAAGGAACTGGCGTTTTTTCCCGAACGTTTCGACGGGTCATTCTTTGATATGCTGGACCGGTTCCATGAAACCTATCCCAATGTGGATTTGCGCATGATGGTGCACTTCTCCCACCCGGACGAATTTTTGCGCAAAGACCCCAATGGCAATTACATGCAGGCCGAAGGCGGTGGGCTGGAGTGGATACCGGTCACACAGGCAGCGGTTGCGGGGTTGGCCAGACGTTCCTGGATCAATATTGAAAATCAGTCCCCGATCATTAAAGGCATCAACAATGACCCGGATGCGCTGCGGATCATGCAGCGGGAACTCAAGCGCAATAATGTTGAAAATCACTACTTTTTCTGCGGGCGCGACATTGTCGGTCACAGGGCATTCAATGTGCCGATTGAAGAGGCCTGGCATGTACTCAGCGAATCGCAAAAGGGACTTTCCGGGGTGGAAGCCCACGCCAGGCTGTCCATCACCCATTACAAAGGAAAAACCGAGGTGGCGGCGGTGACCAACACGCCCATGCACGGGGTGCCGGGGGGCGAAAACGGCGTGGTGATCTTCAAGCTTTTGCGCTCGGCGGCTGACGCGCCGGATCGGGCCAAAGTCACCATCGTCGGGCGCAACCCGGAGGCGATCTGGTTTAGCGGCTATGATGATCGGGTCATTTTTGACGAGGCGGAGCTTTATGCCATGTATGGCATCGGGCCCGGCGCGCTTGAGGCGGCACAATAGCTAACATTGTGTCTCGCCCCCGGGCGCTGTGTGGGAACAAACAAACATGACCAAAAGCGCGGACCTTTATTTGCGGGCACAAAAGGTCATGCCCGGCGGTGTCAGCCGCAACACGATCCTGCGCCAGCCGCACCCGGTTTACGCCGCCCGGGGGCATGGTTGTTACATTACCGATATCGAGGGGGTCACGCGGCTGGATTTTGCCAATAATGTCGCCTCTTTAATCCATGGCCACGCCCATCCGGCAATCGTCTCTGCGGTGACAAGACAACTGGAAAACGGCACCGCTTTTGCTGTGGGCACCGAAGCGGAAGTGCTTTTTGCCGAGCATATCTGCCAGCGCAACGCCGGGTTCGAAAAAATGCGGTTCGTCAATTCAGGCACCGAGGCGGTCATGAGTTGCATCAAGGCGGCGCGGGCTTTTACCGGCCGGGCCAAAATCGCCAAGGTCGAGGGGGCCTATCACGGGCTTTACGATTATGCCGAAGTCTCGCAAACCGCTGTTCCGGCCAACTGGGGCGAAGCCGACCGGCCGGCCAGCGTGCCCGTCTCCCATGGCACGCCCCAAGGTGCGCTCGATGATGTGGTGGTTATTCCGTTCAACCAGCCAGAGCGGGCGGTGGCAATTCTGGACCGGCACGGGGAGAGCATCGCCGGGGTCCTGCTCGATCTTTTGCCCCATCGCATTGGCGTCATACCGGCCAGCACCGCCTTTGTTACCGCCATCAGGGAATGGACCGAAAAAAACGACGCGCTACTTATTTACGATGAAGTGATCACGTTTCGCTCCAGTTACGGGGGCGCCCAGGAATGGGATGGGGTGGTGCCGGATCTGACGGCCCTTGGCAAAATGATCGGTGGCGGTTTTGCCGTGGGTGCGCTGGCGGGACGGGCCGAAATCATGGAGGTCATGGACCCCGGTTCGAGCAATTTCCGGTTCCCCCATTACGGGACTTTTTCGGCCAATCCGGTCACCATGACCGCGGGCCTGACGGCCATGGAACTGTTCGACCGAAAGAGCGTTACCGAACTGAACCGGCTGGCCGACCGGGCGAGATCTGCCCTTGACGAAGCAATCCGCATTGCCGATGTGCCCGCCTCGGTGAGCGGCAAGGGCTCCATGTTCCGGGTTCACTTAAAAGCGCACCCGCCCACAACCTATCGCGACGGCATTATGGAGCCGGGCGAGACCATTACGCTAAACGCCCTGCTGGCAAACCTGTTTGATGACGGCATCTTAATGATCGGGACCGGGTCCGGCACCTTGTCAACGCCGATGACGGGGGCCGAAATCGACCGGCTGGCCGAGGCGATGCTGGGCGGGCTGCGCAAGATACGGCACATGTTATAGGGCCGGTCCGGCATAGAATTGAAATTGTCAGATCCAACGGTCCGCCCTGGACTCGAAGAGGATATGTAAAAAATGGAACATACGGGCATCTTGAAGGCTGCCGGCTTATTGCGCGGCGACCTGACCGGGGGCAGCCTCGGGGTTTTTTCGCCCATCGACGGGGCCGAAATTGCGCGGGTTACCCCCCATGGGCAAAGCGAGATCGAACACAAAATCGGACTGGCCAAACAGGCCTTTGAGATCTGGCGTTCCGTGCCCGCCCCGCGCCGGGGCGAACTGGTACGCCTGCTGGGGGAAGAACTTAGAGCACAAAAACAAAACCTTGGGGCGCTGGTGTCCCTTGAAAGCGGCAAGATATTGCAAGAGGGCCTCGGCGAAGTTCAGGAAATGATCGATATTTGCGATCTGGCGGTTGGCCTGTCGCGGCAACTGTTCGGACTGACCATCGCCTCGGAGCGGCCCGGCCACGCCATGCGCGAAGTCTGGCATCCGCTGGGGGTATGCGGGATAATTACCGCGTTCAACTTTCCCGTGGCGCCCTGGTGCTGGAACGGGGCGCTTGCACTGGTTTGCGGGTGCCCGGTGATCTGGAAACCGTCGGAAAAAACGCCCCTGTGCGCCCTGGCGGTGCAAAAAATATGCGACCGGGCGCTGGCCCGGTTCGGCGATGCACCGGCGGGCCTGATCCAGACCGTGGTTGGAGAACGGGACGCGGGCGAAACCCTGACAAAATCACAAGATGTGGCGATAATTTCAGCCACCGGCTCCACTGCCATGGGGCGAGCGGTGGGGGGGGCACTGGCGGCGCGGTTTGGCCGCTGCATTTTAGAGCTGGGCGGCAACAATGCCATGATCGTTGCGCCCTCGGCCGATATTGAAATGGCCTTGCGGGGAATCGTATTTTCAGCCGTTGGCACCGCCGGTCAGCGGTGCACATCCCTGCGCCGGCTGATCGTGCATGCCGATATTTACAATCCGCTCCTTGAACGCCTCAAAAGTGCTTATGACGGGTTGGAAATTGGTGACCCGCTGGCCGAGGGCATGCTGGTGGGGCCGTTAATCGATGCCGACGCTTTTGCCGCCATGGGCATGGCGCTGGCCGAGGCCGAAGCGGATGGGGGCACTGTCCATGGGGGCCAGCGGGTGCTCGAAGCGCAATATCCAAACGCTTTTTATGTGCACCCGGCGATTGTGGAAATGACCCGCCAGACCAAAATCGTTGGTTGCGAAACGTTTGCGCCCATTCTTTATGTTCTCAAATATGACACCCTGGATGAGGCGATTGCGCTGCAAAACGATGTGGCCCAGGGCCTGTCGTCGTGCATTTTTTCCACCGATGTGCGCGAGACGGAATATTTCATATCGGCGCTCGGGTCCGATTGCGGCATTGCCAATGTCAATATTGGCCCATCGGGGGCCGAGATCGGCGGCGCTTTCGGGGGCGAAAAAGAAACCGGCGGCGGGCGCGAAAGCGGCTCGGATGCCTGGAAGGGGTATATGCGGCGCCAGACAAACACGATCAATTATTCCCGAGACCTGCCTTTGGCGCAGGGCATAAAATTTGAGATATAGACGGACAAATCAATGAAAAAAATCGCAGTTCTGGGTCTTGGCAATGTGGGATTGCTGGCGGCAAAGCTGCTGCATAGCGCCGACTTTGAAGTGATCGGGCTGGATGCACGGCCGCCGGCCGAAGCGTTACCGTTTACGGTAAAGGGGGTCGATGTCACAGAGGCGGCAATGCTGGGAAAAGAATTGGCCGGTGTGGATGCGGTATTGTCGTGCCTGCCGTTCGCGCTGAATGTCGGTGTGGCAACCGCCGCCCACGGGGCCGGTATCCATTATTTTGATCTGACCGAAGATGTGCCGACCACACAGGCGATCATGGCGCTCGCGGCAACCTCAAAAGGGCTGATGGCGCCCCAGTGCGGGCTGGCCCCCGGTTATGTGGGTATAATCGGTGCGTCCCATGTCAGCCAGTTTACCCGCTGCCGCTCGATCAGAATGCGTGTGGGGGCATTGCCGCAAAATCCCACCGGGCTGATGGGTTATGCGTTCAACTGGTCCTCGCAAGGGGTGGTCAACGAATATCTCAACGATTGCGAGGTGATCGAGGAGGGCAAGCGCAAAAAGCTTTCCTCGATGGAATGGTGCGAAACGCTTTATATCGACGGGGTGCAACTGGAGGCTTTTACGACCTCGGGCGGGCTTGGCACCATGTGCGAGACCTATTTGGGCAGGGTGGACAATGTGGACTACAAAACCATCCGCTATCCGGGGCATGTCAAACTGATGAATTTCTTTTTTCACGAACTCCTGATGCGGGAACGACGGGAAATTGCCGGCGAAATTCTGGTCAATGCCAAGCCACCGGTAAAAGACGATGTGGTCTATATTCACGTGGCCTCGGAAGGGGAAATCGCCGGCCGGCTGCAAAGGATCGAATTCGTGCGGGCCTATCGCCCGATCGACATCGCGGGGGGGCGGCAAACGGCAATCGCCTGGACCACCGCAGGCTCGGTGGTGGCGGTGATTGAACTGGTGGCCAATGGTGTATTGGCCCGCCGGGGGTTTCTGCGTCAGGAAGATGTGGGATTAAGCGATTTTCTGGCCACCAGAACCGGGGCACTGTTTGCCTGAATTTCCCGTCCGCCTCATCATCTGGCCTTGGAGCCGGGGCATCTTTTCAGGCCGGATCACGTCCGGGGTGGCAATGGAGATACTGGATTGCCGCGCTCCGTACCGTCGCTCGCAATGACGCAAAACGAAACTTACACCCAAGCTGCGCCGTCCTCGTCGATTCTCTAATGGCGGGTGGCTGGCACAATGATGGAAAACGCATCTTACGCTCAAATCGTACCGACATTTCGGTCCGATATTTTCCAGTCTGCAAAGTCGGGAGAGCAGACCGGAACATAAGAAGTGGAGCTCAGAATACTGATGAGACCAATAAGGTCTAACGTCATGCTAATAAGATGTTTAGTAGCCTCTAGGCACGCTTGATTTTTGATTTCTGACACTAAATCAAACCTCTAGTGCCGTCCCAACCCGTCAAAGGTTTCCCATGTATGAATTTCCTTGCGAACGACCTGTCATACCATCAGATTCTTTTTGCGAATTTATCGATGTGACTTGTCACTTTGAACCTGGGAGGAATATTGTGGTGTTCAGAAAACTTTGTGGAATGTCGGTTGCCTTGGCGTTTGCCGTCAGCAGCTGGGGTGCGGTGGCGCAGGAAGCGCCCATGCTCAAGGCGCTGGTTGATGCGGGTAATCTGCCGCCGCTGGCGGAACGCCTGCCGGCAAATCCGTTTGTCGTAGATCCGCTTAATGAAGTGGGGGCCTATGGGGGCACATTGCGGCGGGGCTCCGAGTCCCATCCGGTTAGGTCCGTCATTTTATTCGCTACTACCACCCATATTGATGAATGCCCCATGAGTCTCCCGATAAGCCGGACGTCCTCGGATACGCTCTACATAGTCGGCAACCTTGGGTGACGCTTCGAACAATTTAAAGACCATTGAGAAGTCCAGCAAGCCTCCGAAGACTACATCGGCCGCCGTGAATTGTTTGCCAAGTGCCCAGCCAACATTGGGTGTCAATGTCTCTATAGTTGCCAAAACGCGCGACATGTCTCCCCATCCGGCAGAGCTGGGCTGGGGGTGCTCAATTCCGAAAGTCGCAAGTGAGAATGCCGGCTCAACTGTATTGCCCGCTATAAAGAGATAGCGATAATAAGTAGCACGTTCGGTAGATCCCGCTTCAGGTGCAAGTTCCTTTTCTGGAAATTTGTCAGCCAGGTAGGCACAGATGGCTGCCACCTCTGTGACCACTGTTTCGCCGTCCACCAGGGCAGGTAGCTTTCCCATCGGGTTGATTTTTCGATACTCGGGAGAATTGTTTTCGCCAGTTGAAAAATCGATGATGATTTGTTCGTGGGGAACATCGAGTTCTTTGAGCATCCAGTCGGTGGTGACCCCTCTGCTCATTGGATTGAAATAGTGCTTCATAGTTGGGGGTTCCTCTGTGCCGTATCGTGTTGAAGGTTTCTCGCTTGTCGCGCGTTCCAATCCGTTTGCACCCCCCGCTGCGCTATTTCCAATTAGCAGCGGAATGCTCCTTTGGCTTCAGAGAATATATGGACAATTATGCCGTTATATGGCATATTAAATTGATGGCAAAAGTCTCCTTTGAACAACGTATTGAGCGGCGCAATCGTCTGATTGGTCTGCTGCGATCTGAGGAGCACTGGAAGACCTCAGACTTGCGTGAGCATCTGGGCATTAGCCAGCGCACGTTGATGCGTGAACTAGCGGAACTAAGGAATGCCGGTTATCCAATCGAGTCGGACAGGGGACGTGGTGGAGGCGTTCGCCTGAATGGCAGGTGGGGGATTGAACGTCTGCATTTAAACCATCAGGAAGTGGTTGAGCTGATACTCGCGCTGGCGATCATGGAATCCCTGCAATCCCCAATACTAACCAGCAACCTGAAAGCGATTCGGCAGAAACTTTTTCAAGCCTTCCCGCAAGAGCAGCGTCGCACAGTCAGCAACATTCGTAAGCGCATATTGATTGGCGACAATGCGTCGGCAAATGTACTTTCTCTTTACGCGACACCGGCGCCACGAATCTCGGAGGACATCGCGGAATCTTTCTTGCGACAGCATTGCCTGGAGATCGAATATCAATCTGAGGCCAGCGAGCAAACCGTTCGAGTGATCGAAGCACAGTATATTCTTCTGAATTGGCCAATCTGGTACATCATCGCGTGGGATCACCTTCGGATGTCATCAAGAGTGTTCCGTATAGATCGAATCAAGAATACTCGCGCTGTCGGCGGTGCCTTCCGGCTTCGCCCTCAACATTTATTCAGAAAAATATTTGCACCATATTTTCAAGCGATTTAGTCCATATTTTTTTATTGAGCTTTTTATTCGAACTGTGAATACGTCTGTGACCGATCTCGACCCATTTGAGTCGGAAGTTGCTTTTATTTCCATAATTTATACATGGTTGATCTTCCAATACCCAATCGCCTGGCGATGCCAAGAACAGATATTTCCGCGAAGTGCCGCGCGAGTTTTTGTGTAGCGTGCAAGTTCACTTGGCGCTGCACGGGTTTCTTGAGCGGATCGTGAACACACAAAACGCTTCGGTGATTTCAGCCTACGAGAACAAGATTGCTTCGCTCGAACGCGAGAAGCTTTTGGCAACCGAAAAACTGGAGAAAAACAAACGTCCAGCCAGGGGCAAGAGAGAACTCTTCGAACTCGCCCTGCAGTTCCTGTCAAACCCTTGGAAACTATGGGCTTCCGGAAATATCCTACTGCAAAAATCGGTGCTCAGATTGGCGTTTGTGGAGCGTCTGGAGTACTGCCGGAATGAGGGCTATCGAACACCAAAAACCGCCTTACCCTTCAAACTGATAGGGGAGATTCAGGGGGGCGATTATGAAATGGTGCTGCTGGGGAGAATCGAACTCACGGCCTCTCCCTTACCAAGGGAGTGTTGCATGGTGCTCATGTTATTGATGTCCTTACAGTTTTCGGTTTCGGTGTTTTGAAGTCCCCGGATTTCCCCCAGGGTAGGTTGTCTATTGCCTCTTCATTCTCGGTGTCAGTTAGGTGGGCATACCGCGTAACCATGCGCTCGCTTTTCCAACCGCCGTGCCGTTGCAAAAGCAACAAATCCTTGTTGAGCTTGTAGTGCATTGTGGCCCAGTCATGCCGAGTATCGTGCGGGCGGAAATCTTTTATCCCGGCCCGGCGGCAGGCACCTTTGAACGCTGTCCTTATTCGTGAACCGCCGCTGGTGTCTTCGAGTTGACCGGGAAGAGGGCGCTCATACGGCATGCCATCCGGGCGGCGAAACACTTCTTGCTGCTGGTGATCGATCTCGGCCAGAACCTCGATAACGCCCGGGTGCAATCTTATAGTTCTGACGTTGGTGTTTTTC
>JAADFY010000163.1 GCA_013152625.1 Alphaproteobacteria bacterium | reverse complement strand
TGAACTGGAAGCTGCCCGGCTGGAAAACGGGGAAATAATTGCCCATCGGCTGCGTGAGCGGATACGGGCCAGCGGCCCCACGGCGCCGCGCATGGAACGCCAGACGGTGGAGCGCGACAATGTACCGCTATGATGCGTTCGATACTGCATTTGTGGCCGAAAGGGCCGCCGAGTTCGCCGATCAGGTGCGCCGGAGGATCAGCGGCGAATTAAGCGAAGAACATTTCCGGCCCTTGCGGCTCATGAACGGGCTTTATCTGCAATTGCACGCCTATATGTTGCGGGTGGCGGTGCCCTACGGGACGTTGAGTTCAGCCCAGATGCGCATGCTGGCCCACATCGCTGAAACTTACGATCGTGGATACGCTCATTTCACCACCCGGCAGAATGTCCAGTTCAACTGGCCGCGCCTTGAAGATGTGCCGGCAATCCTTGCGGATCTGGCATCGGTGGAAATGCACGCCATCCAGACATCGGGCAACTGCATTCGAAATGTGACTACCGATCATTTCGCCGGGGCGGCGGCCGACGAGATCATCGATCCGCGCCCTGTGGCCGAGATCATCAGGCAATGGTCGTCCCTGCACCCGGAATTTTCATTCCTGCCGCGCAAGTTCAAGATCGCCCTGACCGGATCGCCCAACGACCGGGCGGCGGTAAAATTTCACGATATCGGCCTGATGGCGACCACCAGTTCCGGCGGGGAAATCGGCTGGCGGGTGATTATCGGCGGTGGGCTGGGGCGAACGCCGATGATCGGCAAACAGGTGGCGGAGTTCGTGCCCCATGGCGATTTGCTGGCGTATCTCGAGGCGATTTTGCGGGTCTATAACCGCTACGGACGTCGGGACAACAAATATAAGGCGCGGATTAAAATTCTGGTCCATGAGGAGGGGCTGGAAACCATTGGCGCGCAGGTGGCGGCGGAATTTGCCCAACTGCGGGGCGGAGCGCTCGATCTGCCGGACAGTGAACTGGAACGGATCAACGGATATTTCGCCGACCCGGAGTTCCAGCCGGCCCCCGACACCCCTTTTGATATCGCCAAAGAAGCAGTGGGAGACCCCGGATATGCGCGTTTTTTAACCCGGAACCTGAACCGCCACCGCCGGCCCGGCTATGTCAGTGTGACCATCTCGCTCAAGCCGATCGGCGGGGTGCCGGGGGATGCCAGCACGGCTCAGATGACCGCGATTGCCGATCTGGCCGAGGCCTACAGTTTTGATGAATTGCGGGTCAGTCACGAGCAAAATCTGGTTTTGCCCCATGTGGCCACTGTGTATTTGCGCGAAATTTATGACCGGCTGGTGTCCATCGAGCTGGGGGAAGGCAATTGCGGCGACATTACCGACATGATCGCCTGCCCGGGCCTTGATTTTTGTGCCCTTGCCAATGCCCGGTCGATCCCGCTGGCCCAGGATATTTCCAACCGGTTTGCCGCCCCGGAACGCCGGGCGGAGCTGGGGGATCTCAAGATCAAGATATCGGGCTGCATCAATGCATGCGGGCACCATCATGTGGGCCATATCGGCATATTGGGCGTCGAGAAAAAGGGCACCGAATTATACCAGATCACGGTGGGGGGCGATGGAACCGAACAGGCGGCCATCGGCACCATCCTCGGGCGGGGGGTGACGGCGGACGAGGTGCCCGATGCCATCGAAAAACTGACCGACTTTTACCTTGCGCAACGCACGTCGAAGGCCGAGACATTCATCATGGCCTTTCGCCGGCTGGGTGCACCCGCCTTCAAGGAGGTGCTGTATGGCACTGGTTGAGCCGATGAACGGGCTGCCGCAACCGGATCGGCTGCGGGCGCTGGGGATTGTGGCGCTTAACGGCATGTTCGATGAAAAGGACGCCGCAGGGGTGCTGGCCCAGGGTTTTGAGCTTTTGCGCTCCGATCTGGCGATCGTTTCTTCTTTTGGTGCCGACTCGGTGGTGCTGTTGCACCTTGTGGCCGAAATCGACAGGCAGGTGCCGGTGTTGTTTCTGGACACGGGGAAACACTTTGCCCAGACGCTGGAGTTTGTCGAAATTGTCAAACTCAAGCTGGGGTTAAAGCATGTGCGTGCCCTTCAGCCGTCCGCGGCCGATGTCGCGCGGTTCGACCCGACCGGCAATTTGTGGGAGAGCGACCCGGACAGTTGCTGTCATGTGCGCAAAACCGAGCCGCTCAACGGGGCGCTGAAATCGTTTGGCGGCTGGGTGACCGGGCGGCGGCGCTATCAGACCTCCGATCGCGGGGTGCTGCCCCATTTCGAGCTGACCGCCGACGACCGGATCAAGATAAATCCACTGTCCTATTGGACGTTCGACGATATTGTTGCCTATAAACGCGCCCACGATCTACCCGAGCACCCGCTGGTGGCGGAGGGGTACCGCTCCATCGGCTGTGCCCCGTGCACCAGTGTCGTGGCTGAGGGTGAGGACCCGCGCGCCGGGCGCTGGCGGGGCCTGAACAAGGCGGAATGCGGCATTCATTTCGATTTCAATTCCAAGATCGCCGCCCACAAGACAGACAATGATCTGGATGAGGCCGATCACAAACTGTTCAAGGGTGGCCGGTTTGTCGGGGACCCGTGGCGCCGATGGGCTGAGGGAGACGATCCGGCCACGGTGCGGTTTACCCATGTGCCGCTGGCGGTGTGGCAGGCCCATGCCAAGGCGCTGGTTGCCAATCCGCACCCTTTGGGGCTGATGCTGGGGCCGGACGACCCCGTCGAGCAGATCGGGGCGGATCTGGAGCGGTTTTTATCCATTGGCATCCAGTTTCCCGCCTTTACAGACGGGCGCGGTTACACCCTCGCCCGGCTGATCAGGGAGCGGTATTCGTATTCGGGTGAGTTGCGGGCCGTTGGCGACATTTTGGTGGATCAAGTGGTGTTTTTTCGCCGCTGCGGGTTTGACGCCCTGGTGATCGATGATCGGGCAACCCGGGCGGCGCTTGCGGCGGGGGGGCTGGCGGAATTTTCCGTCTATATGCAGCCGGTGGGCGAAAGGCTCGAAGTGCCGGCGGGTACCAGGCCGTTCCTGCGGCGGCCAACCGGCGAAGAAAACTCCCAAGGGGCAAAACGTGACTAAAACAGCGGTTTATACAGATGTGGTGGTTATTGGCGCCGGGCCGGTGGGTCTGTTTGCCATTTTCGAGCTGGGCCTTTTAGACCTGTCGTGCCATGTGATCGATATTCTGGATAGGCCCGGGGGCCAGTGCGCCGAGCTTTACCCGGAAAAGCCCATTTACGACATTCCAGGGTTTGTGGAAATTTCCGGGCAGGAACTGACCGATAATCTGATCCGGCAGGTGGCGCCGTTCGGGGCCCGGTATCACTATAACCGGATGGTTGCCGAGCTTGAGCATCTGCCGGAGGGGGGGTTCCGGCTGGTGACCGATGAAGGTGAAGAATTCTTTTGCAAGGTGGTGGTGATTGCGGCGGGGGGCGGTTCTTTTCAACCCAAGCGGCCGCCCATTGCCGGTATTGAAGCCTATGAGGGGCAATCGGTGCACTATTCGGTGCGGCGGATGGAGGAATATTCCGGCCATGATCTGGTTATCGTCGGCGGCGGTGATTCGGCGGTGGACTGGACCTTAAGTCTGGCCGGTGTCGCGCGGTCTCTTACCCTGGTGCACCGGCGGGAGAATTTCCGCGCCGCCCCGGCCAGCGTCAATTCCATGAAAGAGCTGGTGGCCGCGGGCACCATCGATTTCAGCGTCGGTCAGATCACCGGGCTGGAAGGGGCGGATGGGCTGCTCGAAGGGGTTGCGATTAAAACAGCGGACGGGCAGATAACCGTGCCCGCCACCCGCATGTTGCCGTTTTTCGGGCTGACCATG
>JAADFY010000162.1 GCA_013152625.1 Alphaproteobacteria bacterium | reverse complement strand
CCCTCGCCCTTAGTCCAGGCCCAGTTCGCCGAACTTGTTCTCCAGGATCTCCCGGTCAAACGGCTTCATGATATATTCATTGGCTCCGGCCCGTAGAGCCATGGCGATATGTCCAATGTCATTTTCCGTGGTGCAGAACACCACTTTGGGGCTTTCGCCGCCCACATAGCCGCGCAGATTTTTCAAGAACTCGAGGCCGGACATAATGGGCATATTCCAGTCGAGCAATATTGCGTCGGGCATTTCATTTCGGCATTTTTCAAATGCCTCCTGCCCGTCCTCGGCCTCGTCGATGGTAAAATCCATATCCTCAAGAATTCGCCGCGCAACTTTGCGGATTACCGAACTGTCATCGACTACCAGACACGTTTTCATGCGCTTTCTCCTGCACTTGCCATCACCCCGGTTACAGCGCTTGCGCTGTTTTGCGCCGCCATACCGGCACCCGGCCCCAATTCACGCCCAAGGATATCCTGAATAAGAGCGTCCACATCCAGAACCACCATAAGCTCGTCTTCCAGCATGGCGGTCCCTAAACTGATCCGGGCCCAACCCTTGTTCAGATTGACCGGATTTGGCCCCAGACGCTCGGCCCCCAGGCTGATGACCTCCCCGACAGTGTCGGTCAGGAGGCCATAAGATTCTGTTAAGTATTGAACGTTGACCGCCGGACGCAGGGCCTGCGTATCATTTAGCGCCGGCACCCCCATCACCTCGGAGAGATCGATGGCGGTAACGATCCGCCCCCGCAAATTGAGCACCCCGGCAACAGCGCGCCCGGCCAGGGGCACATGGGTGAAATTGTCCGGTACGAACACATCTTCCACCCGCCCGATCGGCAGGCCGAACACCTGTCCGCCTAAGCGGATAGTGACATATTTGGCGTCCCGTTCGGTCGTTTCGGCCGGTTTTTTTCCCGCTTGCTGTGTGTTCATGCCGCCGTCTCCATGTCCGTTGCCGCCAGCGTACCCTCGATGGCCGACAGCAATTCGTCCCGATCGAATTTGGCTACAAATCGCACCATGCCAACCTCAAGCGCCCGCTGTTCGGAATGGGGCCCGGTGAACGCCGACAGGGCGACCACGGGGATGTTGGCCAGTTCAGGAGTGTCCTGGATGTTCTTTGCCAGGGTAAATCCGTCCATGTTCGGCATTTCTATGTCGGTTAACACCAGATCAAAACCGGTGTCTGATTGAAGAATTTCAAACGCCTCCTGTCCATCTGCGGCCATGACGACGTCAAATCCGGCTCCGCGCAGAACCGGCGCCGCCATGTTGCGGAAGAACGCGCTGTCCTCGGCGTAAAGAATGCGCCGGCTGAGCACCGGGCGCTGGCCGGCCCGTTCGAACCAGTCGGCATGGGCTTCAGGCATGAAATGGCCAAGATCGAGAATTTCGGTGGCCTGGCCCTTGATGATGGCCGAGCCGATATAACCGGGCCGCTGGGAACGCACGGTGATGTTCATGGTTTCCTCGACAATATCTTCGATCCGGTCCACCACCAGTCCCATGGCCTTGCCGCCATCGGCAAAAACCAGCATCGGCAGACGGCCCCCGGTTTTTTGTTCGGTCTCCCGGTTGGCATAAATGAGCGGCATCAACTCACCGCGATACTGAACCAGATGCTGTTCCCCGGCGTGTTCGACAGCATCGGTGTCAAATTCCTCAAGCCGGGTAACCACGGATAGGGGCACCGCTTTGGGACCGCCCGGCCCGGCCTCAAACACCAGCAGCGAGGTTTTGTTGGAGATGATCCGAGCCACATCGTCTTCATTGCGGGCACCCGGGCCATCCGCCTCGTCCTCAGCCTGGCCCACCGATTGTGCCAGCCCGTTCGGATCGAGAATCATGATCACGCTGCCGTCGCCTAGAATGGTATTGCCCGAAAACAGCGGTAGACCCTTGAGCATGGAGGTCATGGGCTTGACCACGATTTCCTCGGTGTGGAACACCTCATCCACAACAATGCCGAACGACTGGGTGCCAGCCTCCGCCACGACCACAAACCCGTCCGGTTCACCCCCGGGCTCTTCCAGTTCCAGCAGCCGCCCCAGGGCAATAAGCGGCAACAGGCGAGAATTAAGCCGCATCAGCGACGCCCCGTTGATACATTCAATGGCGTTGGTACCGGCCCGGTTGGCCCGCACCAGTTGGGTGACGGCAAGCTGGGGAATGGCGAACCGCTGACCTTTGACCGCCACGATCAGGGCGGGAATAATGGCCAGGGTGAGGGGGATCTTGATGGTAAAAGTGGTTCCCTCACCGGCCACCGAGCGCATGTCCACCGAGCCACCGATCACCTCGATATTGGTGCGCACCACATCCATGCCCACCCCGCGCCCGCTGACGGCTGTAACCACTTCGGCGGTGGAAAACCCGGGGTGAAACACCAGTTTGTGGATCTGGTTTTCTGACATCTCCGCCAGTTCGGCGTCACTGACCAGACCCTGTTTTTGCGCCTTGGCCTTGAGTTTTTCGGTGTTGATCCCCCGGCCATCATCAGAAATTTCGATAATGATCTGGCCGCCCTCGTGATAGGCGCTCAATCTGATGGTGCCGGTCTCGGATTTGCCCGCTTTTTTGCGTTCCTCTGGCCCTTCAATGCCATGATCGGCTGAATTGCGCACCATGTGGGTAAGCGGATCCTTGATCAGTTCAAGCACCTGCCGGTCCAGCTCGGTTTCCGCCCCCTTGGTGACCAGATCAATCGGCTTGCCCAGTTCCTGGCCCAGATCGCGTACAATTCGCGGCAATTTGCTCCACGCACTGCCGATGGGCTGCATGCGGGTCTTCATCACCCCTTCCTGCAGGTCCGCCGTTACGTTGGAAAGCCGCTGCAACGGGGTGGTAAAAGCGCTTTCCACCTGCTGGCGGGATATTTCAAGCAGCTGATTTCGCGTCAGAACCAGTTCCGAAACCATGGTCATCAGGTTTTCAACCGTGGCCAGATTTACCCGAATGGTCTGGTTGGCCAGTGATGGCCCCCCGGGGGCGCGCGGCTTGGCGGCTCCCTCGGTTGCTTTGGTTTTCTCTGAATCTGTCGGGGCCTTAGCCTCCGGTTCGGGCCCTTGGGTGGTTGGAGGCTGCGTAGTTTTCACCGGCTCTTGGGATGGTGCCGGATCGCCGCCGGTTTCCGGGCCGGGTGCGTCATTGAACGCTTTTTCCAGCGCATCCAGTTCGGCCCGCACCGCCCGTGCCTTGATGGTGGCGGCGTCTTCCTCGATTTCTTCCACCGGTTCGCCCGCAGGCGGTTCATCGAACTGATCACTTTGCGCTTCCTCGCCGTCCTCGGCCAGCGCCACCAGTTTATCGATCAGACCGCCATCGTCACCTTCCGGCTCGACCCCGGTTTGCTCCAGTTCGCCTAAAATGACCTTGATCTGATCGAGGGACGCCAGAATAACGCTGACCGCTTCGGTGGTAACCGGTGCCCCGTCGCGAAATCGGCCCATGAGGGTTTCGGCTGCATGGGCCAGCGCCTCCAGGCGCGGCAGGCCCAGAAATCCGCACGTTCCCTTGATCGTGTGCACAAGGCGGAAAATATTATCGAGGATTTTCGCGTTGTTCGGGTCACGCTCGAACCGGACAAGCTCCATATCCACAATATCGAGACTTTCCCCGGTCTCGGTCAGAAATTCCTGCAAAAGATCGTCCATCGCCCCATCCCACTCGGCAAACTAACTCGGGCACAAGGATGGCGGCAATCCGGTTAACGCTGTCTTGCGACGGGCCGGCACTGGGGTTTGCACTTATGTAGGAATAACGAGCACGGCTCAGGGTTGGCTCTTCCCGGGAACCGCCCGAAATTCCACCCGGTCGTCAAACAGCTCGATCGAAAT
>JAADFY010000161.1:7735-8457 GCA_013152625.1 Alphaproteobacteria bacterium | reverse complement strand
AGGGTTCCGCCAAGGTCGGCAGCAGGTTTTGCCCCCACCTGCTCCACCCGGCGACGCCAGTTCGAACCAAGTTGATAATAGCGCAAACTGTCACAGTTCAAATCGATGATGCCTTCCAGCCGCGCCTTGAGCAGAACCCATTGTGCGGGTTCAACTTCGATCTCGAACACTGAAAACTGCACGCGCTGCCGCTTGGGTTTGCCGCGCTTGTATTCAATCGGGTAGGGGGTTTCGTTTCCGTTGTCAGATCGGAACTCCACCGCGTCGGCGATCCCAGCAATCCCCAGCCGTTTGCTGGCGATTGGCAATGCCATTTCCCGGCGAACGCCTCGAATTTTACGGCCTGTGGGTTTGTCGGCGGTTATGTGCAGCACGTGTCCTTCAGCAGTGAACCGGTTTTCCGACCACATACGTTCAAGATGAATAAGTGCGGCCTGCCGAAGGCAAAAAACCGCGTGCTGGAGGGCCGAAAGCGGAATTGGATCCGGGTCCAACCCACCCGGGTTTCTCCGCTCGGGGGTTCGGGGGTCCGAATTCACCGCTTTCGTTCAACGATACTCGATAATTTCAACACCCTCTGGCAACCCGTCGCGGTCGATCTCGATTGCATAGTCAGTGAATTTGCGAGCCGGCGGATAGTTGCCAATGCCTTCGTCATCGACGGAGCGAAATTCGCCACCGATATTTCGGCCCACACGGACACGATCAAACAGGGCGTGGGC
>JAADFY010000161.1:1666-7715 GCA_013152625.1 Alphaproteobacteria bacterium | reverse complement strand
GCGTTTGCGTGCTTGAAAACGATCAGTTTACGGGTTGCCATTTCGCCCCGCGCTGCCGAGCGGTCATGTTCGAACATCTGGCAAAGCGCCTCGAAAAAGAAGTCTAGATCGTCTTGGCTAAATCCGGTCCGTTCGGCCAGTTTTGCCGAGATGAACCCATGGGCGCGATAGAGCCCGTACGGCACGATATGCTTGCGGCCCATGGTCCGGTTGTCTGTCCGCTCGTTTTCGTCGTCGCCCGCCTGGCGTTCCGCCTTTTCCTTTTCATTGGTTGCCGCCATACGTGTGATCGTAATCTCTACCGGCACGATGGGTTCAATCGAATTTCCAAACGTCATCTGGACCGGCCCGCGCACCTGACCGCAATTGATCCCGGTACTCATGACGGCACCAAATGTCCGCACATCGAAGAAATTGTCACACATGAACATGCGCAGCCGGTTTGCTTCTTCGTCATTTTTGGGATTGAGTTTTTTTTCCTTTGCCACCTTGTCCTCGCCGGGCCGCAGCGCCGTATAGGCTTCCCGGTGTTTTTCATTCAGGATTGCACCTTCCTGAACATAGATATTAAATCCCGCCTCACCGTTTTTGGCGAATTCGGCAAAATTGCGTACCTTGCGCTTCAAACAGACATCGCTGACCAGACCATGGTTGGTTTCCGGGTCGAGACGGGGCAGATTTCCAGCATCCGGATCGCCGTTCGGGTTGCCGTTCTTGACGTCAAACAGCAATACAAAATCGTGTCGATTTTTCAATTCGGTCATGTGACGGGCTCCTCTTGCGTGTCGTCCTGAGTTTTCTTCGGTTTGAAATTTTCGCTGTTCTGATGGTAGTAGCCAAGGCCAAACAGGGCCTGTTCTTCCGGGCTTAAAAAGGCGGGAAACGGGTCATCGGCAGGCGCCATTTTCTCCATTATCGCGCCAATGTTTTTTTGCAGATTAACGCGATAGCCCGGCTTGATCTTGCCGATTTTTGACAGATGGTTGGCCGAGCCCTTGTCTAAAAGCGTAAAGACCTTGCGCGGTTGCGCTGAGGCGGCGCCATAGTATTTGTCCTTGATGGTGGCATTTACTTTTCGCCCCAACGCCGCCGTTTGAACATGCTCATAAAGGGCGAAAAGCCGTCCCAGCAAGTAACCTTTGTTTTCATTTTCGGGATCGAACGCCACTGGAACCTCCTGTTTGAAATTTCGGATTAATACAGCTTTTAGAATGGCCACCCGCAGTGCATTTACTTTCTTGTCGGCCCGCATACGCATGAGTACGGTGGAAAAAAGTGTCAGCGGGTAGGGCGTCTTCGTCAGGATCGAACGCATCCATTCGCCCGCTAATTTAGGCGGTACATTTTCCCGCTTTCCCAGCACCGCCAACTCCGAAAGATAGTGCCACAACGCCGGGTTCGGGTTTTTGGGTGGCGGTTCGATCCTCATGTCGCTTACAAAGCGCTGATAGTTTTTGGCCAACCGGCCAAAATCGTCCTCGAGCCAGAAGCGGATTGAAATGCGGGCGGCATTGGGGGCCAGTCCAAGTACGTAAAACCGCACGCCCTCTGCCAACTCCGGCGCGAAATCCTCCAGCGGCATTCCCTGGCGGAGTTTTTCTAAAATGTCGCCAACTTTTGTCGCCTGCATTTCCTCGTTTATGTCGGTGAAAAACGCCGCATGAACCTGTTCGGCCAGTTCCGCCGCCCCGACATCAGAGGCGTCGGCCCAGAAAACTGTCGAGGCGTCGCCGATCTGGATGCGATTTTTGCTGTCTTTTTGCAAAAACCGGTTCAGCACAGTGGTGTAGGCAAAGGCGGCCTGTTCCGAGACCGGAGCATTGTCGCCCTGCTTGTGGCCGTAGGATTCATAGGCGCTGGCGTTGAACGAGACGATGGAAGCCCCCGCCGACTGGCCGCCCCATACCCCTTTGATGGCCGGGTGCAACCGGGCCACGGGACCAGGTTCACCGGTCACAAGACAAACAGCATTTGTTGTTTCAACCTGGGATGAGACCTTTGCCCATAGTGCCGCTGCCGCCGGGCGGTCATGCATGTTGATTCCATTCAGGCGCTCGCCCTCCAGCGCAAACACCACATTCTGGTCCTTCATGTCCTCGGGCCAACCCAGGCGTTCGAAATCTCCCGGTTCCCAGTTTTCAATAAATTTTCGCAAGGCCGCCAGACCGGGATCGTCCGTGTCAGCCAGCGCTTCCAGATGGTACGCTTTGAATGCGGCATGCACCTTGGCCAGCCGTTTGTCATCGCCGGCGGTTATGCCCAGAACATAAGAGGTCTTGTCCCACAGGAAACTGGGCGCAATGCCCGAAGCTCGCTTGGCCGGCTGGGGGACCACCATCAAACGTGCCACCGGCTTTTTGCCTTCGAATGCGCGCAAATCAATCGGCTTGCCAGCCGGGTTGCCGTCTTCATTCAACGAGATCAAAAAGCTGATCTTTTGGGCCGAAAAACCAATCTTCGGCGCATCCGGCAACCGCTCATAGGCTTTTGCGAGGGAGGCAAGTATGCTCATCGGCGGATATCCGGCGAATTCGGGCCGGGCACCCGGACGACACCGTCTTCCAGCCGGGCGCGAAAGAACATGGACGGCCGGTCGTTCTTTGCGTGATCGATGTCCCACAGCATGAAACCGAGATCGCGGGTTTCTTTGATAGTCGGTGGCAGTGGCGCATCCGGTTCGATCAGCTCAAACCGGGCGTCAAATTCCCGCGTGCCCAGGGACGGCTGATGAAAACACTGCCCGCGCCTGGCCCGGCGGTTGAAACAGTCCAGGTGCTTGCCTTCATTGTCGTCGGGGCCGGCTTTGGTGGTCAGGTCAAAATGAGCCTCGATCACATAGGCGACATTAACCAGGACCGTTGCGGCGCGCTGCTGCCGGTCGCTTTCGACAATCAGACCCAGACCTTGCAGGGTCCCCGCATTCATTGCCGTCTTGATATTTCGCGCCGGCACTTTGGAGCCGACTTCGTTGCGCCGGATGGACTGGAAACGGATCGGCTTCAAGACGTGGATGGCATCGATGACCCAGCGGATGGCCGGCTTCCAGTAAATAGCCTCGATAATGCCCCGGGCCGCCGACGGGGTCATCACGTCATAACTGACCCGCTCCACTTTCATTTCGGGTCGAGTGAAACAGGCCCGTGGGCCAGCAACTCTCAGTTTTATGCCGTAGGCCATTGTCTATCAGTCCTTTTTTAGATGATGTCGGTCTCCAAATTTAAATAATCCGCATCTTCCCACCTTAGGCCGCTCTCTGGGTGATACAAGCTGGGGGTTTTCAGGATGGCGAACTGGGGCCCGTACACATCCTCCCGTTCAAAAACCACATGTTTGTTGGCCAAAAGAGTGTTCCGGTCTTTGGGCGGCACCTGAACGATGTACGGCTGAAATTGTCGGGCCAGAAGCCCGGGCGGCACCTTACCGGATATCAGCCGGGCAAGGATTTCTTCTGCCCGGATGTCCCCGATGACAATCACCGGCTCCATGCCGCTTTCGATCATGCGGTATTTTTCCGCCACGGTCCGATAAGCAAAATCGGTTCCGGTGCGGTCGGCCTTGAAATCATCGAGGATCTTCTTCGCATCCAGATGTTCCCCCTTTCGCCAATAGACCTCGGCAAAAAAAGCCTGCATTGCGTCTTGTGAAAGCAGATCGGAATGTTTGAGCGCCACCTGCTCGCTCGCCGCCGCCAACTGTTTGATTTCCCCCCAAAGCGGATAATCGGGAGATGAAAAAACCGTAACCACGCTTTGCCCGGCTTCCCATTTACCCTCCCGGTTGCACCGGCCTGCGGCCTGGGCAATCTGGTCGAGCCCCGCTTCACCGCGCCACACCGCTGGAAAATCANNCCCGCCTCGACAAGAGAGGTCGCAATCAGTCGACAAGGATTGCCAGCGTTCAGTCTCTTCCTGACATCGGCCAGTATTCCACGGCGGTGGGCCGCATACTGGCGGGTTGAAAGGTGAACCAACCCATCCAGTCCCGCCTGACCGGCCTGATGAAATAGATCAAGCGCCTGCTTGCGCGAATTTACAATTGTCAGCGCCTGAACTTGGCTGGCCAGCGCTTCCACGAGATCATCATTGCCCATGTCGCCGGCCCGCTGAATTCGGGCCCGCCGCAACTGACTGGCCAGAGCCCCCGGGTCGGGCGCAAGCTCTCGGCCGGCCAGCGCCAGCCCCATTGGATCACCGGCGGGGAAATTACCCTGATCAAGGGCCGGTTGCGTAGCTGTGCACAAAATGATGGTGCAACCGTAGTTGCGGGCCAGTTCATCGATCGCGCGCACCGAGGGGGCCAGCAAATCCCGGGGCAGCGTCTGCGCCTCATCCAGTATAATCAACGCGTTCGCGATGTTGTGCAATTTTCGGCACCGCGAGGGCCGGGCCGCGAACAGGCTTTCAAACAATTGCACGTTGGTGGTGACAATGATCGGCGCCGCCCAGTCTTCCATGGCGAGTTTGAGTTTGTCTTTGCCCTCGCTTGGCGCTTTGGGGTCAATTTTTTCTTCATCGAATGCCGAATGATGCTCCAGAATGTGGGCGTCGCCCAACACCCTACGGAAAACCTCCACCGTTTGATCAATAATGGAGGTGTATGGAATGGCGAAAATAATGCGCTCATGCCCGTGATGTCTGGCATGGTCGAGGGCAAAACCGAGCGAGGTCAGCGTTTTGCCACCTCCGGTGGGCACATTCAGGGTGAACAGGCCGGACTTGGCTTTTGACAGGTTGCGAACGTGGCTCAAAATCTCGCTGCGAAGCTGGTTGACAATTGTGTTGTCGTTTTTGATGGCGCCCATATGCCGGTCGAACGAACTAAGTAGGTCGGGCAATATCGACTGGAGCGGTTGCCAGTTTCGGTCCGACTGTCGTCCCTCAACACGGTTGTAAAAGGCCTCCGTGTCCCGATAGTCCGCATCCACCAGACACGAAAACACCATCCGGCCAAAAAAAGCCAACTGGAATGCCAGCTGCGAACTCGGCTCCCGAACCCAGTCAAAACCGGGCAATAATTCGATGTTCGGAGGCGTGATTTCCAGGCGCCAGAGCGGATCGAGCGTATCGCGCTTAAGATTTCCAAGTCGATCTGTCAGCGATGCCGCAGTGCCGCGTTTGTCAGGCAGGCCGGTGTGGTGCCCTGCTATGGCATAGGCGATCAGTTCGGCAACGAAACCGTCGTTGCCTGCGGCGGCCAGAGCCAGAACTTCCGCCGCGCCAGCCGTGGCATGATCTACGCGTTCGCTGGACCCTTTAAGTCGGGCCTGAAATTTCGGATTGTACTTGCCCAGATCATGCAAGAGACCGGCAAGACGGGAAGCGGGGCCTATGCCAAGGCGATGGCCAAACCGGGCCGCCAGGTCGCCAACACCACCAAGATGAGCTCTTAGCGTTTGCCATTCATGATGCTTTTTTCCCTCGGCTGAATGCGCGTAAAACACGTGGTCCCTCCATTGGACAGCATACACAAATTTCATTCTGGTGGCATTGGCTGGCAAAAATGGTCTGACCTACCGTTTTCCCCTGACCAACTCGGGCCGCCGAATGCGCGATTGATTTAGTAGAAACGATGTGCGGTAACCGCCGGTCGTCAAACCGCTTGAGACTGCTGCGCGTACGCGACAAACGGGCCTATGGCTCGCCCGTGGTATCAAGACAAATTGCGGTTCTGGATTGATACGCGACAAATTCGCGATAGATATTTTCTCTTTTGATCAGAATTGCTTGTCTGTGGCCAAGCACCATTACCCCGAAAAAGCAGCCTTGGAATACTTCAATTGATGCGGAAGCTTTCGCCAACCGGATCTCCAGTCCGCACGTTAAAATTATTGCTGGTCGGGCAGTTGCAGCAGGGCCCGGTAACCGCGAAGGGAGTGCATCACTAGAACAACTACCCAAGTGCTCCCTGGTCCGAGTGGGGATCGGAAAACTCACTTGCAGCCGCCCACGCCGGCCAGCCTATTTGGTGTCCGGCGCACCTGCCGCACCCGACGCCACCAGCAATTCCACCTGCTCTTTGTCCAGCCCGATCTCGGCCAGAATTTGGCGGG
>JAADFY010000161.1:0-1608 GCA_013152625.1 Alphaproteobacteria bacterium | reverse complement strand
ACTGCGGGACCGATGATCTTGACTTTTCCTGCCACCGGATGATCGTAACTGGTGATCAGGCCGAGATGGGACACCTGCTCATCGGCGGCGGCCTGCAAATGGCTTTTAACCTCCCCGCACCAGATATCCGCTTCGAGCAGCGCCGCCAGCAGATCCTTTGTCGTCCATTTGCCCGTCTCGGCGGCCAAACCGCGCCAGACTTCGTCCCGTTGGGCAAACAGGGTTTCCGGGTCGTCATAGGACAACAATGCTTCATTACCCAGCACGCCAACAAGGGTCTTGTAAGGGCTCATGGCGATGGTCACCCAGCCGTCGGTGGTGGGATAGGTGCCGAAGGGCGCGTCCATGCCCGGATGACCAATGCCGGAATTCGGGCGTTCAAAATCCTCGCCAAAGTTCATGGCCATGACCATTTCCTGGTTCTGATGCGCGAGAACCCCCGCCAGCAGGTTGACCTTGACCTCTTGTCCCACCCCTGAGCGTTCGCGCCACAACAGGGCGCTTAAAATGCCATAGACCATATTCATGGCCCCGATCTGGTCCGAAAACCCCGCGCCTACGGGGGTGGGTGGGGCATCGGCCTGTCCGGTGGCGGCCATGATACCGGTCAGGCCTTGAATCAGCATGTCCTGCCCGGGCCGGTTTTTATAAGGGCCATCCTCGCCATACCCCGAGCCCGAGCAATAAACGATGCGCGGGTTGATCGCTTTGAAATCCTCATATCCGTAGCCGAGGCGCTCCATGACACCGGGGCGGAAATTCTGGACCACCACATCGGCCGTCTCGGCCAGTTTCATCACCACCTCGCGGGCCCCGGGAGCTTTCAGATTTAACGCCAGACTGCGTTTGTTGCGGTTCCAGGCCAGAAAATTCGGGCTTTCGCTGCCCCCCAGCCATTTGTTGGCAAACGTCAGGGAACGGAACAGATCGCCGGTGCCGGGACGCTCGATCTTGATCACATTGGCCCCGAAATCAGCCAGAAGCTGGGTGGCAAACGGGCCTTGCAGCAAATGAGAGAAATCCAGAACGGTAATATTGGACAGGGCTTTTTCCGGGTCGGGGGGATGGGTCAATTTTTCTTCGGTCCTCGTTCATCGTCCAGATCGCCCCGGGCACGGGCGCGGGCCTGTGCCCATAGGGCTCGCAGGGTGGTCAGGGTTTTGTGTTCGTTTTCGCGCACATCGAGTGCGTGGCGGATATGGTTGGCAGCGGCGGTCTGAAACGCGACATAGCCGTCAAACCGCGGGCGAAGCAGAGCGGTTTCTGCTGTTTTGAGGGTGGCAGAATAAAAATCACCGGAACCGGCGTTCGCTGCCCGGTCGGCCCAGGCGCAGCGCGCCGAAGGCTGCCCGCCATGGGCCGGAATTAAATGGGTCTGGGTATTTTCCGTCATCAGCGAAGCTACATGATCCAAAAGCTCGGCCGATGGTGTGGCGCGGCGCGAAAACCCGATCCCGGTGCCCCCCAGCACGCCGCCGGCGCCCCCGGGCGCGCGGATCGTGTCGGAAAAGGCAATCGCGCTTTGGCCGGTTTTGGCACTGGCATAGTTCACATAACCAAAGATTAGCGGAACAAGGGCAATTTCATCGCCACCGGCCATGCGTTCAA
>JAADFY010000160.1 GCA_013152625.1 Alphaproteobacteria bacterium | reverse complement strand
ATCTGATGCCCGACAGCGCGCTTATTCAGCCCTTGGCCAGATCGACTGGCCCGGCGGGTTTTTCCGAAGTGATATCGGCGAATTGACCCCTTTTGAACCGGCATCGGCGGAAGCGGGCAACGGGGCGCCCTTTTCAAAGGCTGTGCGGCAGGGATAGGCTGCCCGTATGCCCCGAACCAAACCGCAACCGAGTTCAAAAATTTCCGACCCGCGCATTGGCGTGGCGCTGGGTTCGGGCTCGGCACGGGGGCTTTCCCTGATCCCCTATCTGGAAGCGATCAATGAGCTTGGGCTTGAACCGGCGGTGATTGCCGGATCGTCGATTGGCGCCTGGGTGGGCTCGGGCTGGGCGGCGGGCATGAGCGGGCAGGAAATTCGCGAACATTCCATTGAGGTTCTGGGTAGTGTCCGGGCAATCAGTTCGCGCCTGTGGGCGGCAAAAATTCGCGGATTTCGCGAAATGTTCAAAAGCGGGTTTCCCGTGCAGTTCGACGCCGAACGGGTGCTGAATTCTTTCCAGCCGGCACAATTGCCCGAAACGTTTGGCGAGTTGAAAATACCGCTGTATGTGGTGGCCACGGATTTTCAGTCCTGGCATCAACTGGTGTTCCATACGGGTCCGCTCCTGAAGGCGCTGGCCGGTTCGATTGCTATCCCCTCTCTGTTCACGCCGGTCAAATACGGGGATAATCTTTTGGTGGACGGGGGTGTGGTCAATCCGCTGCCCCTCGATGTGGTTTCCAACTGGGGGGCCGATATTATCATCGCGCTGGATGTGAACGGCAATCCGGGCGAACTGGAGCCGGGGCGCATTCCCGGGGCGATCAATATCGGGTTCGGCTCGGCCCAGATCATGACCAGCGCCCTTATCAACAACTCGCTGGCTGCCTACCCGCCCGATGTCTATACGCGTACACCGGTGGCCGAATTCGGCGGGTTCGACTATTTGCGCGTCCGGGAAATTTTTGCCGCCAGTGACGCGCGCAAGGACGAGTTCAAGCGTGATGTCAGCAAGGCCATCGAACGATTTATCGCCTCGCGGCAAAAAAGCGTTTGAGTAGGAGGGCGCAGTGCCGGGCGGCCAGCCCGCCAATAACTTCGGGGGCGTGGTGGCAGGTGGGGCTTGAAAAAAACCGGACGCCGTTGTCGACCGCGCCGCCCTTTGGGTCCGGGGCGCCGTAATAGAGCCGGCGGATGCGGGCATGGGAAATGGCTCCGGCGCACATGGCGCACGGTTCCAGGGTGACGTAGAGGTCGCAATCGGTGAGCCGGCCACCAAGACTGGCGGCAGCGATTTTTAACGCTTCGAGTTCGGCATGGGCGGTGGCGTCGCCCCTTGAGCGCATGGTGTTGGCGGCGGCGGCGATGATGGTGCCGGCCTTAACGATAACAGCACCCACGGGTACTTCTCCGCTGGCGGCGGCCCGCTCGGCCAGTTCGATGGCGTGTTGCATGTAAGGATCTGGCATCTTGCGGGTTCGGGCTCGTTGGGGATCAGAGCATATCGTGTTTTGATGGAATCATTTTGATGGTTACCAAACAAGGTTCCTGGTTCTTTGTGGACGCGTGTCATTTGTCCGATAACCGGTGCCCACTTATCGGTGACACGCTCCGGTGGCATCGGTGCGGGCGCCTATAATAGGATAGACCCAGGAGCGAATCACCCCATGAAAATTCGTGAACTGCCCGAACATCTCATCAATCAGATCGCCGCCGGCGAAGTGGTGGAACGGCCCGCCAGTGTGGTCAAGGAACTGGTGGAGAACGCGCTGGACGCCGGTGCGGGGCGGATCAATGTCATATGCGTACGCGGTGGCAAGGAACTTTTGCGGGTAGAAGACGACGGGACCGGCATCGGGCGGAATGAACTGGGACTGGCGGTCCGCCGACATGCCACTTCAAAGCTTGATTTGGACCGGCTGGAAAATATCAAAACCCTGGGGTTTCGCGGCGAAGCGCTGGCCTCCATTGCCTCGGTGGGGGATTTTTACATGGGCTCGCGCCCGGTAGATGCGCCAGGCGGTTTCGGGCTAAAAGCAATGGGGGGCGAATTTTCACCCGTTGCCCCCGCCCCCATGAACCCGGGCACCTTCGTTGAGGTGCGCGACCTGTTTGCCCGGGTCCCGGCGCGCCTGAAATTTCTAAAGTCGGACCGGGCGGAAGCGGGCGCCGTTTCCGATGTGGTCAAGCGGGCGGCGCTGGCCAATCCCGGCGTTCACTTTACCCTGTCCGGGCCGGGCCGGGGCACCATCAACTGGCCGGCCCAATCGGGAAAAAATGCACTGGTGGACCGGATCGCGCAGGTTATCGGCACAGATTTTTCCACCAATTGCATTGCGATCGCGAATGGCCGGGAGGGCGTGCGGGTGGCCGGGCTGGCCGGGCTGCCCACCTTCACCAAAGCCAATTCATTGTCGCAGTATTTTTTCGTCAATGGCCGTCCGGTGCGCGACAAGGTTCTGCTGGGCGCATTACGGGCCGCTTATGCCGACTATGTGCATCGCGGACGGTTTGGCGTCGCGGCTATTTTCGTTGATTTGCCGTCCGGTGATGTGGACGTGAATGTGCATCCGGCCAAGACCGAGGTGCGATTTCGCGATCCCGGTCTGGTGCGCTCGGTGGTGCTTGCGGGCATCGGGCAGGCGCTGGCCGCCGCCGGCTATCGCGCTTCAACCACAGTGGCCGATGCAACGCTTTCAGCTTTTAGGGCCGCAACGCCGGCATCACACGTCCGCCCGTCGTATCCGTCTGGGCCTTTAAGCACCGGCGGGGCGGCAACCGGCATAAACGAACAAAACCAAAGGGATCTGGCCGGGGTGTCGCCAAGCGGCAATGTGGAGGAGGCAATCGAGGAGGTGCCGGACGCCATCGAAGCGCCGCTTGGGGTGGCACGCGCCCAGGTATTTGAGAATTACATCATCGCCCAGGCCGCCGATGGCCTGGTGCTGGTCGATCAGCACGCCGCCCATGAGCGGCTTGTCTATGAGGGATTCCGGGCCCGGTTGCGCGAAGGGCGGGTGCCCTCCCAGCGGCTGCTTATTCCGGTGGTCATCGATTTAAGCGAGGCCGACTGCGACCGGCTCGAGGGGGCATCGGCGGCGCTTGATAAACTGGGGCTGGCGGTGGAACGGTTCGGGCCGCTGGCGGTGGCCGTGCACGAAGTGCCGGCGATTTTGGGCCAGGCCGATGTTTCCGCCCTGGTCCATGATGTTATTGACGAACTGGCGGAATGGAACTCCACAGAGGTGCTCATGGGGCGGCTTGAGGCGGTGGCGGCCCGCATGGCGTGCCACGGTTCGGTGCGCTCGGGGCGGCGGCTGAAGGGGCCGGAAATGAATCAGCTATTGCGGGACATGGAAAAAACGCCCCACTCCGGGCAGTGCATTCACGGGCGGCCCACCTATGTGGAGCTTAAAAAGGCCGACATCGAGCGCCTGTTCGGCCGGCGATAGATCACATGTGAATAAACATCGACCGGATTTGTCGACGGAAACGCCAACCCCTGCGATCCATAGTGTGGGTCCGTTTCATTTGCAGGAGTGTGTTTGCATGCCGGTGCGCGACCTTGAAGACATATCCAAGACCAAGCCGACCATTACACCGATCAAGCGCCGTGTCCGCCGCGGCAAACGCTTGGTTACCGAGAAATTCTGGAGATACTGCATTCCGCTCCACAACAAGACCGCCGCCGAAATCGAAGCGTGCTTTACGTTCTATTATCTGGAGAACTGGGGCGAAAGGCAAGTCTACCAAAAAATCTGCTCGGGCCGGGTCACCGTTTCAAAAACTATTGTCAAACCCATGGGCACATTAACGGGTGGGGCCATGGCGTGTTGTAAAGTCACTTTCAATCCGCTACCGGGCGCAACGGTTTTGTGCATGATCGACGACTGCCGCCGCGCTTCGGGTAACGATGTGGACTGGCGCACGGGGACAAGTTCGGGCAGCATTCCCTTCGAGCGGGCTAAACGGCGGCGCGCCGCCGCCGGGCGGGAAGGATTTTTTGGCGCCCGTCTTGGCTGGCGGCTGGCAAAGGCCAAAAATGTCCGGCTGGAGGCCATCTGGGATGCGCCACTGGGCTGGGAGCTGGACTACGGGCAGGAAAAGCTCGGCAAGTCCTTCCCCACGGTAATACCTTATTCGATTACCCCGCCCGCCGATGCCCGGCTTGGCGAATTTGCCAGCCTTGAACTTAAACTGGTGGGCGAAGGCAAGGACGGGCCGGTGGACGAGAGCGAATTCGTGCAATTTCTGGTGACCGAAAGCAGCTATCTGGACGACAGATTCGACGAGGATGCCGCCGACCCAACGCTGTTTGACGAATATGACGAAGAGGACGGGGCTGAATTTGGCGATCCGGGACACGAAATCGACCTCGCCCGGGTCGCCCGTGAACTGGAAATCGTCGAGGGGGGTTAGGGGGTGTGGACTATTTGCAGCAGCTCGATGGGCGCCCCTTCGTGCACGATAAATGCCACCCGGAGGCCCGGGCCGGGGCTGGTGGGCGCGATCAGCACCTCGCGGCCCACAAGGGCGGCGTCGAGGTCGTCGACCTCAAAACAGATGTGCGGCCGGGTTTTGACCAGTTCGGGCAATGTGCAATCATCGTCGAAATGCATCCATTCATAACGGTAGGGGCTGCTCTCATAACCCGTGACCGAGAATTTGAGATGCGCGATGTGGCGCATGCCCGGCAGGGGCGTATCCACCGGCACCCCAACATGATGAAAACGGTGTCCCGGCGGCAAACTGGTTTCGAATTCGGACAATTTGCTTCCTATCGATGGATTGTGCTGCGATTGCCCGCAGCGATGACCAGAATGATCAGTTTTTCATCCTCGATGCGGGCAACGATGCGGATATCACCCACCCGGTAACGCCAAAGCCCGGCTAGATGCCCAACAAGAGGACTGCCGAGTTGGCGGGGGTTGTCGATCTGAGACAGGCGATTGTCAATAAAGCTCTGTACACGCCTCTGGTCTACGGTCCCCAGTCGCGCAAGGTCTTTGAAGGCTTTGCGATCAACCCTGACGGTCCACACACTCAGGAGCCGGTTTTTTCGTTGTCAAAGAGAGCTCCGCCTTGACCTCGTCCCAGGTCATCAGCTCCTGATCACCGCTTTCGATCCGCTCCACGGCAAGGTAATAGTCCTCAAGATCTTCGAGATAGGTAACAATCGCCTCGCGGGCGTAAAAACTCTTGGTCCGGCCGGTTTTTTTGGCCATGGCCTCCAGCCGGGCTTCGATTTCAGGCGGCAACCTAAGGGCCAACATCGCAGCGCTCCGACCTCATTTGCTATACATGTATAGCAAAAGGCGGAAGCACTCAATCTCTCACCGGGTCAGCGGTTTGTAGCTCACCCGTTTCGGATTGACCGCTTCGACC
>JAADFY010000159.1 GCA_013152625.1 Alphaproteobacteria bacterium | reverse complement strand
GGCCATCGCGTGGCAACCATTCATCTGGGGCACCTGTTGCCAGATGCCTCGTGCAACCAACCCGGATGACTGGCCTGGAAACCGGCCGGGGTCGCCCCCGCGTCATCCCTATTCGGTTTTGCTCCCGGTGGGGTTTACCATGCCGGCCGCGTTGCCGCGCCCGCGGTGCGCTCTTACCGCACCCTTTCACCCTTGCCACACCATGCGCCGCCGAAACGGCACACCGGCGGGCGGTTTGCTTTCTGTGGCACTTTCCCTGAGGTCGCCCTCGCCGGGCGTTACCCGGCACCGTTTTTCCCTGGAGCCCGGACTTTCCTCCCCTTTCTTTTGCAAAAAAAGGAGCGGCTGCCCGGCCGACTGACACCTGTTTGATTATGGCCCGTACCAGCCCCCGTCAAGCCGTCTCATATCCCGCGCGTTTTCCTGATTGCCGAATAGGCATCATTGATTGCCGCCATCTTGCGGGTGACCACCACCGCCAGTTCGGCGGGAACGTTTTTGGCCACCAGCCGGTCGGGGTGGTTTTCCGCCACCAGCATGCGATAGACCCGCTTGAGCTCGTCATCGGTGGCCGAAGGGTCCAGACCCAGAACCATATACGGGTTTTTGGCCTGACGCACGGTGATGTGCTGGGAGGCAATCTGCTCGAAGCGTATCTCGTCAAACCCGAAAATATCGCTCACCGATTTCAGGAAATTGAGTTCTTCGGAATGGATGATCCCGTCAGCCGCAGCGATGTAAAACAATCCGTCCAGCACATGCTGCAAGGTGTCGGGCCGGTCTGAAAACAGCCGCCCGATCTGTTTTGCGTAGGCGTCGTATCCGGCCACATCCTTGCGTGCGAGATCAAATAGCTGACCCACTTCCCCCTCGGACCCGGCCTCAACGGCAACGATCTGGTTAAACGCCCGGGTTTCGGCGGCGGTCACCACCCCGTCGGCAATGGCCATTTTGGCCGACAAAGCCACAATGGCGATGGTAAATGCGGCGTCACGCCCCCCCGGCAGCCAGTTTTCCCGGTCCAGCAGGTTGGCCAGTGAGCCTGCCAGGCCGGTGCGGGCCTTGTAGGATCCAAGCGTTTCCGCGATCCGCTTCCATACCGACATGAGCTTGCCCTGATAAATTCAATTGGGGTCAGGTATTATCTCGCCGCCCCAGAAACCGCGCAAGCGCATAGACCAGCGATGCCCGGTTCATAGTGTAAAAATGAAACTGGTTGCAACCGTTCTTGACCAGATCCGTTACCTGCTCGGCAACAATGGCCGCTGCCACCAGTGCGTGGGTCTCGTTATCGTTTTCAAGCCCTTCAAACCGGCTCGCCAACCAATGAGGCACCCTGGCACCACAACGGGCAGCAAAGCCGCTAACCTGGGTAAAATTGTGAATGGGCTGAATTCCGGGCACGATGGGTGCGGTAATGCCCGCCGCCCGTGCCCGGTCCAGAAACCGCAAAAAGTCGCCATTGTTGAAAAACAGCTGGGTGATGGCCCGGGTGGCGCCGGCATCGAGTTTGCGCTTTAAGTTGTCGATATCCGCATCCCAGCTTTCGCTTTGCGGGTGCCGTTCGGGGTAGGCGGCCACTGAAATGTCAAACCGGCCCAGTCGGGCAATTCCAGCCACCAGCGCCGCAGCGTTTTCATATCCGTCAGGGTGGGGCTGAAAGGGCTGGCCAACCCCCTCGGGTGGATCGCCGCGAATGGCCACGATGCGCGAAATTCCTTTGTTTGCGTAGTCAAGAACCACACGATCGACTTCATCGCGGGTGGCACCGACACACGTGACATGGGCGGCGGCATCCAGCCCTGTTTCGGAGTTGATTGCGCTTACCATGCGCAGGGTTCTTTCCCGGGTGGAGCCCCCGGCCCCGTACGTGACCGAAACGAAACGGGGTTTGAGCGGCGCCAGTTTTGACAGTGTGTTCCAGAAACGGGTTTCCGCGACATCGGTTTTTGGTGGAAAGAACTCAAAAGAGAACTCCAGCCCGTCCCGGGGTCTGTTTTTATCCGTCGGTTTTACCCGCTTGCCGGCTGGTTCCCGGGTCATGCAGCTTGCTCCTTGTCCGTTTCCTTGAGCAGCCACAGGCACACTGTCAGCCCTTCTTTTTCCTTCAGTTTGCTGGGAAACTGGCGGCAATGGGTAACGCCAAGACCGGTGGCGACCGCCCATGACGCAATCTGCTCGTTTGAAAAGCCCAAACGCCGATGGGCATGCTCACTGGCTAAAAACCGGTGTGCATGGGGGGCAAAATCCACCAGCAACACTGTGCCCCCCGGTTTAAGGGCGCCCCGGACACTGGCCAGCGCCGCGCCGGGATCTTCCAGATAGTGCAATACCTGATGCATGAGAATGAGATCGGCACTTTTTTCATATTCTTCGAGGTGCTCGATATCACCGAGCCGGATGGAAATGTCGTTGGCGGCTGTGTCAGAGAATTTGGCCCGGGCCATGGCAATCATTGCCCGGCTTGAATCAATGCCAACGCACTGACCCGCTTTCGGTCCCAGCAATTCCAGCATCCGTCCGGTCCCGGTACCCAGATCAAGGCAAAGCCCGATTTTGGTGCCCCCCACCAGATCGAGTATGGCCGCTTCGATATCGGTTTCGGGCACATGCAGTGAGCGGGTCTTGTCCCAGCTCCGGGCCACATTGGCGAAGTAAGCTGCCGCCCGTGCCCGGTGCCCGGCCCGAATTTCTCCCAGACGCTCCCGGTCCGCCACAAGAACGGGATCGTTTGGGTCTATATCCTGCAGTACCCGCCCGATTGCCATCGCCGCCCCGTGGCCGCCCTTCAGGCTGAAAAACGCCCATGATCCCTCGGCATAACGCGTAACCAGCCCCGCTTCGGCCATTAACCGCAAATGGCGCGAGACCCGCGGCTGGCTCTGATCGAGCACCAGCGTAAGATCCTTGACCGAGATTTCGCCGGTTCGCAATAACATCAGGAGCCGCAGCCGGGTTGCCTCTCCGGCGGCTTTCAAGCCTTCCACAATGCTGGCGAATGTATCCACGGCCCCCTCGGCGCTCAGGGATATAAAGAAATCTTTATATCGTATTTGCAAAGAAAAGCCAACACCTTGCTTGGCTCGCCGGCGCCAATGTGCTCAACTCGCTTTGAGGTTTGGGTCTAATTTAACCAGTTAATACAATAAGATGCGGCGTCTGCAAGATGAAAACGCCGGTCGCGGCCTGATGGATAATATCACCATTGCGGACGCCAGCCGGGTTATGAATGCATTGGCGGACCCAGTCCGGCTAGCCATAGTGTTGCGCCTTGCGTCCGAGGGGGAACTAACCGTTGGCACGCTTGCCAAACCTTTCAAGATCACCGCACCGGCAATCTCGCGTCATTTGCGGGTTTTAGAGGCGGCGGGCCTGATTTCCCGACGGGTGGATCGTCAATGGCGGGTGTGCACGCTTCGCCCGGACCGGCTGGCCGAAATATCCAGGATTACCGCTTTTCTGACCACCGGACAGCACACCCAGAACGATTGATTTGCGCACCCGTCATCAAGGAATCCAACGTGCAATCCTGGGCGGGTTATGAAACTCCAAAGGCAAAAGAACACCCACGTTAACAATTTATACATGCCAGGTTCTCAACGAGGACGGAGCGGCCCTTCAGGCCGCCCCCGCGGAGGCCGGGGCAACGCCCCGAATAGCCGTGAGCGAAAGAAAGGGCCAGCAATTGCATTGGCAATTGCGGTGCGGCCCGTGAGGCAAAAAAAGAGCCAGTCGGCCTGTAAGCCGGGTTCTGTAAGGCGAGGGGCGGCAAGCCGGCCATCGCGTGGCAACCATTCATCTGGGGCACCTGTTGCCAGATGCCTCGTGCAACCAACCCGGATGACTGGCCTGGAAACCGGCCGGGG
>JAADFY010000158.1 GCA_013152625.1 Alphaproteobacteria bacterium | reverse complement strand
CAAAAGCGGCATTGGCGGCATTGGCGGCGGGCGGCACCCGGGGCCGGTTTTGCCCCGGCGAGCGGATCATGGTCGAGGGAGACGCCAGCAACGAAGCCTTTGCGATCCTGTCGGGGACAATTTCCATCCTTAACGAAAGCGCCCATGGTACCGTGACGCTGGCACAGCGTTCCGGGCCGGCGCTGGTGGGCGAAATCGGGGTGCTGGCCGGCCTGCCCCGGACGGCGACGGTGCGCGCTGACACCGAAGTTGTCGCCTGGCGTATCGAAAGGGAGCCGTTTATTTCAGCCTGCCTCAGCCAGCCCGAAATTCTGGTTTCCGTTGTAAAGCAACTGGGCACCGGGATATTCGGGATCAATCAGGCGCTGGGGCTTTACACCCATTGCCTGACCGCGCTCGAGCGTGTGGATTTCGATCCCGGTCTGCTTGACGATCTGAACAACCCCAGCCAGCAGCTCAAGGAATTCTCCAAGGCGTTTTCGCGCATGGCCACCCAGATCGCCCTGCAACGGAACCGGGCCCAGGAAATGGTGGCCGCCGCAACAATCCAGCAGGCGCTTTTGCCCGATATGATCGACCAGACCGTCCTGGGCAACCGGGCAACGGTATTTGCCAGCATGACCCCGGCCCGGGCCGTGGGGGGTGATTTTTACGACATGTTCGCCCAGGGCAATAACCGCCTGGCCATTGCGGTGGGGGATGTGTGCGGCAAGGGGGTGCCCGCAGCGCTTTTCATGTCGGTGGCGCTGACCGTTTTGCGCATGGTGGGCCGGGAGGATCGGCCCATCGATGAAGCTATTGAAAAGATCAACGACCAGTTATGTGCCGACAACGCCTCCTCGATGTTTGCCACCTTGTTTTTTGCCTCGATCGACCTGACAAGCGGGGAACTGGACTATGTGTGTTGTGGGCATAATCCGGCCTTTCTGATTTCCGCCAACGGCATGGTTCGGCCGCTGGCTGCCGCGGGCATCCCGTTAGGGGTTTTGCCCGGGCACGGGTTTGAGGCGGCAAAGGTGCGGCTGGCCCCGGGGGACGCGTTGTTTTTATTCACCGACGGGGTGACCGAGGCCAACAACGAAATGGGGGAGGAATTCGGCGACCAGCGGCTGGCTGAACTGCTGGAAGGGCTCGGCGGCGCCGGCCCACGCCAGATGATCGAAACGGTGGTGGCGGCGGTCAGTGATTTTGCCGGGGATGCCGAACAGTTCGACGATATTACCTGTCTGTGCTTCAAACCGGGCGATACGGCGTGATCAGAAGATAAAATCATCCTGACGACCTTCGATCCGGTCGATGAAGCCTGTCAGCCGGGGCTGGTTTTTACCCGCGATGGCGCGGCAATCGTTTAACGAAGTCTGCAGAGCTTTTTGCGCCGGCCCGCCCTCGCCCACGCCCTCGCCCTTGGACAGGGCGGCAATGGCGACATCAAACTGTTCGGCGAATTTTACAAACCAGCCCGTCCCCGCCACCCCATGGTCCCCCACCAGAATGAACAGCTGCACCGGGTCGCTTTTACCCTTTAAGGTGAGCGAACCGGCGGGCAAAAATGCAAAATCAGGTGCTTCGTCGCGGACTTTTGCGGCAACGACAATGTCATAGCCGACGGTTCTGGAAATGGCCTCAATGCGGGCGGCCACATTGACCGTGTCGCCAACACAGGAATAATCAAACCGGCTTTCCAGCCCCAGATTGCCCACCAGTGCCTCACCGGTGGCCAGCCCCATGCCAATGGCAATGGGGGGGGTGGCGCCCCCGGGCCCGCCGCGCTGATCATTGAACCCATCCAGCCGCACACGCATTTCCAGCGCCGCCCGGCAGGCCATTGCCGCATGGTCGGCCACATCCACCGGCGCGTTCCAGAAGGCCATGATCGCATCGCCGATGAATTTGTCGATGGTGCCGCTGGCACTGGTGATCGCCGAACCGAGGGTGCCGAACAGCCCATTGAGCAACCTGACGAGATCGGCGGGGCCAAGGCGCTCGCTAAGCTCGGTAAATCCGCGAATATCGGCAAACATGATGGTGAGATCGCGCACCTCGCCTCCCAGGGTCAGTTTTGCCCCGGACTGCTCGATCTGACGCAAAAGCTGGGGGGATACATACTGCCCGAAGGCGCGCCGCAGCTGGCGTTTGCGGGCGTCGGCGACAAACAACTGGACCAATATCAGTGCCAGATAGACCAGCGCTGCGGCCACCAGCACAAAGGTCCAGTCCAGCAACAAATTCAGGGCGACAAACGCATAAAAGCTGACGCCGCCAATGGCGGCAACGGACAGGACACCTACCAGCAGGGAGCCCAGGGGTGGCAGGGCGGGAATGGCCAGGATCAGAACAATTCCGATCAGGGCAAAGCCAAGCAATTCAATGGCGGTGACCCAGTCCGCGCGGTGCAGGAACGTTGCCGATAAAATCTGTTCAAGCACCTGGACATGGATGGAAACCCCGGGGACATTGTTGCCCAATGGCGTGGCGCGAATGTCCAAAAGGCCCGCCGCCGAGGTGCCCACCAGAACGATATTTCCCGCAATCCGGTCCTGCAGGCGCGTATAATCGCTGGCCAGCACATCTTTGGCGGGCACATACAGCTCATCCGGCAAGGGTCGGAACCGCAGCCACATGCCCCCCGAGGGTGTGGTGGGGACTTCAAAGGCGCCAACGCGCACGCTCTCGGCATAGGCACCGCCATTGACCTCACCATTTACGATCAGCGTTTGATCTCCCTGGGCAACCCGCAGCGCCTCAAGAGCCAGGGTGGGATAGATCTTTTCGCCGGCGGTCCAGATTAAGGGGATCTGGCGAACCACACCCACGGATTGAAACGCATCAAGGGAAATGCTGCCCAGCCCGGTGGCCGCTTCTCTCAACCCGGGCAACGGCAGGATGGCGCCTGAAATGGCAGAGAGCGCCGAAGTGGGATCAGTGCCGGAAATGGCAACCCCCGATTTGGGGGGTGCGGACAATGGTGGACCGTCGGCGGAGACCGCAAACCCGATCACCGAGGGCACCCCGGACAGTGCTTTGGCAAAAATCGCGTCATTGTCGGGCAGGGAAATGGCGTTGGCGGCCAATTGTTCGCCAAGGCCGGGCAGATCGGCGATGCGGGCCGGCGACAGGCGATCGGGCTCGGCGAACAGAATATCAAACACCACTACCGCGGCGCCCAGTTCCGCGAGCCGTTCCGTCATTGTTGCCAGCAGATTGCGCGGCCAGGGCCACTGGCCAAGTTCGGCCAGCGAGGGTTCATCGATATCGATAACCGTGATCGGGAAATCGCCGGCGGGGCGGGGCGCCGCCCGTTGCAGAATATCAAACCCGATCTCGCGCAGGGCCGTCACCGGAAACGGGTCGGCAATTCGAACCGCCCCGAGCCCAAGCACAAGCGCAAGGCCGAGGAAAACAACCAAAGCACGCCCGCGGATCACCCCCTGCCCTCCCCGAACAGACTATCGGGTCCCTGCCTTTGGCACCCGCCAGAAATACGCTAGTAATCGTAATAATCGTCCATTTTTTCAGGCGCGGAATTTCTAAGGCTGGTAATCGAGCCTGCCGGAGAGCGCCTGACAAAGCAGACCCGGGAGGCATCAATGCGGAAGGGGCGCATTAACGGAATTTGCGAAATCACATAGGGAAAGACCTGCCGGATGACGTTGCGGTTGCCGCCTTCCTCGATCAGGGCTGCCTCATCGACACCAATACGCGACTGCCCGATCAGGCACGCGGCAACCAGGTCAACACATTCCTCACCAGCGCAAAGTTCGGTGCTGCCCTCAAACTGAATGACGATGGTGAACTCGCCCACGGTAAAATCAAATGATGTGCCGCGTACCCCGATCGTGCCGTTGGGGGTGTTGATGGTATAGGCATCGGCG
>JAADFY010000157.1 GCA_013152625.1 Alphaproteobacteria bacterium | reverse complement strand
GATCTGATGGACAGAATTGCCCTGACCAGAAAACAACGCATAACCAAGGCCATCGCCGCCATGGCCATGTCCATTCGCGAAGCGGGGGGGGTTGGACAAGACGAGGGCCAATAGTACACTGTGCCCGGTGGTCCGGCCCGCAACCGGACCGCCAGAGCGTCTCCTGTGTGCGTAACGAGCGGGTAATCGACATGGAAAACCCAGAATGGTCGGAATCTGACGCCGGGGTGGCTGATCTGAACGCCGAGGCGATCGAACTGGCCAAAAGCCCGACCCGGTTTGTCAATCGGGAGGTTTCCTGGCTCCAGTTCAACATGCGGGTGCTCGAAGAAGCGGCCAACGAAAAGCATCCGGTTCTGGAACGCCTGCGGTTCGTTTCGATCTCGGCGAGCAATCTCGATGAATTTTTCATGATCCGGGTGGCCGGTTTGCGCGGACAGGTGCGCGCCGGCATCAACCAGTTGTCCGCCGACGGTCTTAGCCCGGCCGAACAGCTTGAGGAAATCTCGACCCTGTCCCGGCATCTGCACCTGGAACAGCAGGAAGCCTGGGCCACGGTACGCGAGATTTTAAGCGAAAATGACATCGTCATTCATGAGGCTGGCGATCTCATGGAACGCCAGATCCGCTATCTGGAAAAACTGTTCCGCAACGAGGTGTTTCCGGTTTTAACCCCGATTGCGGTGGATCCCGCCCATCCGTTCCCGTTCATACCAAACCTGGGGTTTTCCCTCGCCTTTCAGCTCCAGCGGGCCAGCGACGGCCAGAAACTGATCGCGCTGGTGCGGCTGCCGGGCAATCTGGATCGGTTCATTCGGCTGCCCAGGAAATACTCCACCGGCGGCCGGATTGAACTGGTGACCATGGACACCCTGATCAATCTGTTTTTTGACGGTATGTTTCCCGGTTATGTGGTGACCGGGTCAGGTGCGTTTCGTGTGGTGCGCGACGGGGAAATAGAGATTGACGACGAGGCGGCTGATCTGGTGGAGCAGTTCGAGACCGCGTTGAAAAAAAGAAGACGCGGTCAGGTGATCCGGCTTGAAATCGAGGCGACAATGCCCCGGGTCCTGCGCCGTCTGGTGGCCGATGAATTGGGTTCGCAGGGAGACACCATATTTGAGGTAGAAGGGTTTTTGGGGCTCGCTGATGCGTCGGCGATTTGTGATCTTGACCGGCCCGATTTGAAATTCCCGCCCTTTAACGCCCGTTTTCCGGAGCGCATCCGTGACCATGGTGGCGATTGTCTGGCCGCCATCCGGCAAAAAGATATCGTGGTTCACCACCCATATGAGAGTTTTGATGTAGTGGCGCAATTCCTCATGCAGGCCGCCACCGACCCCGATGTGGTGGCCATCAAACAGACCCTTTATCGCACATCGAAAGACTCGCCCATCGTTCATGCGCTAATCCTGGCCGCCGAAGCGGGCAAATCGGTCACCGCGCTCATCGAACTCAAGGCCCGGTTTGACGAGGCGGCAAATATCCGCTGGGCGAGGGATCTTGAACGGGCCGGCGTGCAGGTGGTGTTCGGGTTTATCGATTTGAAAACCCACGCTAAATTGTCCCAGGTCGTTCGGCGTGAAAAAGGAAAACTGGTCTCGTACTGCCACATTGGTACCGGCAATTACCATCCCATCACCGCCAAGATTTATACCGACCTGAGCTATTTCACCACCGATCCGGCCATTACCCGGGATGTGGCCCGCATCTTTAACTACATTACCGGCTATGCCCGTCCCACCGAGCTTGAGGCCCTGGCCATTTCACCGGTCAATTTGCGTCAAACCCTGGTTCACCATATCGAGGCCGAAGCAGAGGCGGCACAAAAAGGCGAGCCGGCCCAGATCTGGATGAAAATGAATTCACTGGTCGACCCGGAAATAATTGACGCGCTTTATGGCGCCGGTCAGGCCGGGGTGCAAATTGATCTGGTGGTGCGCGGCATATGCTGCCTGCGCCCCGGCGTACCCGGATTTTCGCAAAATATCCGGGTTAAAAGTCTGGTGGGGCGGTTTCTGGAACATTCCCGGATATACTGCTTTGCCAAGGGCGCCCCCCTGCCGTCGCGCAAGGCGGTGGTGTTTATTTCGTCTGCCGATCTCATGCAGCGCAATCTAGACGGGCGGGTGGAAGCCCTGGTTCCCATCCGCAACAAGACGGTCCACCGGCAAATTCTCGATCAGATCATGGTGGCCAATCTTGATGACAATTTACAAAGCTGGGAGGTTCTGCCCGATGGCAGTTCGCGCCGGATGACGGTGACGGGCAGCGACAAGCCGTTCAATGCCCATGAGTATTTCATGACCAATCCATCGCTTTCAGGGCGCGGCAGCGCCGTGGCCGATCATGCAGCCGAATTCGGGGCCCAGGCACAAGACTGGAATTTAGCACCTGACGAGAATGGCAGTTGACCACCGCAACGCTTTTGCCCGCCAGAACCGGGAAACTGCCCGGCAAAGCGGCCGGCCAGCCCGTGGCGGTGCTCGATATCGGCTCGAATTCGGTCCGCATGGTAATTTACGAACGTGCAACCCGGGCGCTTACCCCCATGTACAACGAAAAAGTGGCCTGCGCCCTGGGCCGCGGCGTGGGTTCGGGGGGGATGCTGGCACCAAAGCCGATGAAAAAGGCGCTCAAGGCCATGCAGCGTTTTGCGTTGATGAGCGATCGGAACGGGGTTAAAACCCATCACATTCTGGCCACCTCAGCGGTGCGTGACGCGGCCAACGGGTCCGATTTCGTTGCCCGGGTCGAGGCGGTCATGGGGCAGCCGGTTACGCTGTTAAGCGGCGCCGATGAGGCCCGGTACGCCGCCCTGGGTGTCCGGTCCGGCATGCCGTCGCATAAAGGGCTGGTGGGGGATCTGGGTGGCGGCAGCCTCGAACTGGCTGAACTGGGCTCTCAAACGCCCTCGGGCGGCGAGACCCTGGCGCTGGGCGCCATCCGGTTGCAGGACGAAGCCGGCGGCGATCTGAACAAGGCTGCAACCCTTGCCCGGGTGGTGGTATCGCGATCATCGCTTTTGGCCCGACCCGTTTTGTCACGGTTCATTGCGGTGGGCGGAAGTTGGCGGGCCCTGGCCAAATTGCATCAGTTGGCCACCGATTATCCGCTACATGTGGTGCACAATTATGTGGCCCCCGCCGCTGATATTGCCCGGTTGTGCGACAATATCGTTCAGCAGTCCATTGCCGGGCGCCTGCCCTCCGGCCTCGAGAATTTTTCCGCCTCCCGGGCGGAACTGGTGCCTTTTGCCGCCGCGGTACTGGCGGCGGTACTGGAAACCGGATCATTCGAGGGGGTGAGTTTTTCAGCTCTCGGGGTGCGCGAAGGGGTGTTGTTCGAGGGCTTGTCGAACAGCGAAAAAGCCAAAGACCCCTTGATCGAGGCGGCGGGCCAGATCGGCGCGCTGCGGGCCCGGGATCCCGCTCACGGCCCTGAACTGAACGCATTTGCCGACCGGTTTTTGCTCGCCACCGGAATTGCCGAGAGCCGGCGCGACAAACGGCTGCGCCGGGCGGTGTGTTTACTGTCGGACATCAACTGGCGTGGTCATCCCGATTATCGCGGTGAGCAGGCCATAGCCATGGTCGCATTCGGTGCCTTTATCGGTGTCGATCATGGCGGGCGGGCCCAGATCGCCGCCACCCTGGCCGTGCGCCATATGGGGCTGAACGCCCAGAGCGCCAGTGAGGATATACTGGATCTGGCCGGTCCCGACGGTCTCGCCATGGCCCGGAATATCGGGGCGGTGCTGCGGCTGGCGTTTCAGCTCAGCGCCGGCCGGTGCGGGATTTTGCCGCTTTTGAACTGGCGCGCAAACGGGCAGCAACTGGTGCTGGAAGTACCGTTGCAATTCGATTATCTGGCCTCCGACAAGGCC
>JAADFY010000156.1 GCA_013152625.1 Alphaproteobacteria bacterium | reverse complement strand
CTCAGCCCCGGGGCGGGATCGCCGAATTGAACCGCAATCCGGCCGCTACGGCCAACGATCTGGTGACCCGCCCTGAATCAGAGGCAACAGAGCCGTCCACGATCAAGTTATCTGAGACGCGCCAACGTGCGCCCGATCAAACGCTGGCACCTGCGTTACCTGCCCGCAGTTCCCCCGAACAGGATTTTGCGGCCACCGACAGCACATCGGCGCCCCGGGCCGACTTTGCCGACGGGCGCGGCATTGCAACGCTGGTGGCCCCACCCCAACCGGAGATGGCGTTTGAAAAATCGGAGGCGCCGGGCGTGGTTGGCGGCCTCGTTGCGCAAAGCCCCCAGGAGGGTGACCGGTTTGCCGCCTTTGAGCGCGGGCCCCGGTCAATCTGGTGGCCAAAAATCCGGTTTCAACCTTTTCCATCGATGTGGATACCGCTTCTTATGCCTATGTGCGCCGGGCGCTGGAGGACGGCTATTTGCCGCCGCCCGATGCGGTTCGCGTCGAAGAACTGATCAATTATTTTACCTATGATTATGCGGCACCGACAGATGCCGACGCGCCGTTCGCACCCACGGTGGCGGTTTACCCCTCGCCGTGGCGGGCGGGGGCCAAAATCCTGCATATCGGCATTAAGGGCTATGCGCCCGATCAGACCGAAAAGCGCCCGTCCAACATTGTCCTTTTGATCGACACTTCGGGCTCCATGAACGAGCGGGACAAACTGCCGCTGCTCAAACGGGCCTTTGGCATGCTGGTCAACCAACTGGACGAAAACGACACGGTGTCGATCGTTACCTATGCCGGGCAGGCCGGGGTGGTGTTAACGCCCACACCGGCATCACAAAAAGCAAAAATCCTTGCCGCGCTCGACCGGCTGGAACCGGGCGGATCCACCGCAGGTGCCGCCGGTATCGAACTTGCGTACCGGCTGGCGGCCGAGGGTCGGGTCGAGGGGGGGCAAAACCGGGTGATCCTGGCCACGGACGGTGATTTTAATGTGGGGATTTCCTCGCCGGAAGACTTGAAAGCCTTTATCGCCGAAAAGCGCGACGCGGGCACGTTTTTGTCCGTTCTCGGGTTTGGGTCGGGCAATTACAATGACGGTCTGATGCAGGCCCTGGCCCAGAACGGCAATGGCAATGCCGCCTATATCGACAGTTTGCAAGAAGCGCGCAAAGTGCTGGTGGAAGAAGCCGGGGCAACACTGACGACCATCGCCAAAGATGTGAAAATCCAGGTGGAATTCAACCCCGCCATTATCGAGGAATACCGGCTGGTGGGCTATGAAACCCGGGCCCTGCGGCAGCAGGATTTCAACAATGACCGGGTGGATGCGGGCGACATAGGCGCCGGGCATACCGTGACTGCCCTTTATGAAATCGTACCGGTAGGTTCGGGCAGTGCGTCGGTGGATCCGCTCCGGTATGGTGCGCGGGCTGCACCGCAGATCACCGATCTGACACCGGGTGAGATTTCGTCGTTCGGTGAGGAATTCGCGTTCGTTAAACTGCGCTACAAGCTGCCCGATGAGGACACCAGCCGGCTAATCGAACGGGCGGTAACCCAAACCGACGAGTTTGACAGCTTTGAGGCCCTGCCCACCGATATGCGGTTTGCGGCGGCGGTGGCATCGTTTGGACAAAAGCTTGGCGGCGGCCCCGATGCGCCAACGCTTGGCTTTGACGAAATCGCCGATATGGCCCGGGCGGCCCGCGGCGCTGATCTGGCCGGGTATCGCAGTGAATTTGTGTCCCTTGCCGAACTGGCCGGAGTTCTCGCCAGGTAGGTCAGGCGGGTGGCACAAAGAAACGGGGCGGCGGCGAGGACGGGCCGCTGCCCCAATTCGGGTTTAGCTGTGTTGGCCACCGCTTGACAGGGCCCGCCCCGCCACCTAATTAGCGGCTCGTTCCCGGTGCTCGGGCAGGCAGAATTTTGCTGGTTATTCAGGCATCGGCGGAATACGGGGCGGAGTAGCTCAGCTGGTTAGAGCAGCGGAATCATAATCCGCGTGTCGGGAGTTCAAGTCTCTCCTCCGCTACCACCCACATTGTTTGATTTATATTTTCTTATTTCAAATGGTCAGGTGCTTTGGTGACCAGCGCAATATTGCCTGTTACCGAAACGCCGTAGTTCCCTATGCGGCATGTGGCTCGATCACCATCAGATCGCCCTCAATCTTGCGACGGCGCTGCATCAGGTCGTAGTCGGTTTGTAACCCGAGGAAAAAGCCCTCGGACATTTCAAAGTACCGAGCCAGACGCAGATCGGTATCGGCGGTTAAGGCGCGTTTGCCAAGGACGATTTCATTGATCCGGCGCGGCGGTACATGCACCGCGCGGGCAAGGGCGTTCTGGCTGAGGCCCATGGGTTTTAGAAATTCCTCAAGCAAAATCTCGCCCGGATGCGGGTTTGGCAAAAGGTCAGTCATGGTAGTCGACGATTTCGACATTGCTAGGTCCTCCATCCTGCCATTCAAAGCAGATACGCCACTGGTTGTTGATCCGAATGCTATGCTGCCCCTTGCGCGTGCCCTTGAGGGCTTCGAGCCGGTTACCGGGCGGCACACGCATATCCTGCAACACCCTTGCCTGATTGAGCATGCGCAGCTTACGCAAAGCCACCGACTGGATATCGGACGGCAGTTTGCGGCTTCGTCGCCCTGACCATATGAGTTCTGTTTCAGGATCGGCGAAGCTTTGTATCACAGAGGCATCCATAACACATCACGTTATATAACGCAACGCGTTATGGGAGAAAACCAGCCAACATTTTTTAGGTGAAGTTACGGTTACCAAGAACCAAAGCGGGACAGCCGGGACGACCGGAACACGAACTTCTTGGTGCGTTTAGTGAACTGTCACCGTAATTCGAGCTGTGACTTTTCTGAAGTTCGTCTACCAGCGTCACCATGGACAGTATTTTTTCACCCTCCTGTCGCCAGATGACAACCGACGTAGCTTCGAAGACGGTATCTCCAGCGCTTCTTTTGGCGCTATTGTCTTTTTGTAGAGATACGCTTTGCCTGCCGAGGTGCAAAGAATGACCTCAATCTCGTACTTCAACGGATCTTGGGTGACATACGGAAATCCGAATGTTGTATACGTGTTTTCAGTCACTCTACCACTATTCCAACAGCCGGCAGTCAAAGCCAGAACATCATGCTCTGGGTATACAACTCTCGTTGGCACAGCGTTTAACTGGGTTTTTACCAACGGCACTCCCTTGGGTGCAAAAATTTTCACTGGTACACACCTGACTAGGTGATCGGCAGCGAAGGCGTTTGAAGAAACAAACCCCACTCCTGCGAGGATCAACAGGCAACCCAAAAGCCTTTTCAACTTCCACATTGAACAATCACCTTTTGTTGCCAATAACTCATCATACCCATATGAGAGCGCCGGAGCAATAATCCGCCACTTTAGCGGCCGGAAGGTCTGGCTGTTTGCCAGAGTAAAAGTCCGCCAGCGTTAGCCTTTCTTCCTATTGGCAGATAACTGGATCTAAATACCCCCGCAACGCTTTCCCGATGCCCGCAGAAAGGCGTTCTTGGGCGCCGCAGAATACATCGCATTGATCCTATCAACCTCACATGGCGACATCGAGCCGGAAGCTGGCGAGTTTTTCCTCGTCCACGGTGATGCCCAGTCCCGGCCCCTGGGGAACCAGCGCCCGCTGCCCCGCACAGGGGAACGGCACGGCCAGATAGTCATCGGCGATATGCTGCGGCCCGTTAAGGTCGACAGGAAAATCGATGCCATAGGCGGCAAACAGGTGCACGCTGGCGGCGAACCCGATGGGCGCGTCCATCAGGCCGGAGCCGATCAGGGTCATCCCGGTGCTGCGGGCCAGGTCACACATCTGGCGCGCGTAGTGCAATCCGCCAACCTTGTTGACCTTGATGGCGATCCCCTCGACCGCGTCCCGGCGCATCAGTTCGACCAGATAGGCAAGTCCCATGGCCGCCTCGTCCAGAACGATGGTCAGGCTGGTGGAATTCATCAGCCGGCGCATGCCTGAAACGTCTGTCATCGGGATGGGCTGCTCAAATACCTCGATACCAAGTTTCTCAAAAGCCCGGGCCACCGCCAGTGCCTGATCGAGGCTGTAACCCTGATTGGCGTCAGGCCAGACGATGCACCCCGGCGCGGCCTCGATCACAGCACGAACTTTTTCGATGTCGGCCGCCGGGTCGTGTCCGACCTTGATTTTGAACGCCTTGAACCCCTCGGCCAGGGCCTCGCCGGTGATCCGCGCCGCGTCATCCG
>JAADFY010000155.1 GCA_013152625.1 Alphaproteobacteria bacterium | reverse complement strand
AGTTCCACACAGATTTTTCGGCCCTCGAGTTTGGGATCGTCCGCCGTTTCCAACCGGTCGATTATGCCATCGGGAATGTGAATTCCGGGAATATTGCCGCGAAGCCAGCGCGCGGTGCGCGCCGAGGCCAGCGGGCCGGTACCGATCAGCATAAACGCCCGCTCGGTCAGGCCCATATCGACAGCCCGGGTCATGAACGATTTCAGCATGGGAATATCAAAGCAATACTGGGTTTGAAAAAACTCGGCGCCCGCTTCAATTTTCCTGGCAAGCTGGTGGACCCGGCTGTTTATGGGCGGCGCGAACGGATTGATGGTCGAGCCGACAAACTGGCTGGGTGGCCTGTCCAGTTTTCTCCCGCTTAGAAACCGCCCCTGATCGCGCATGATGCGTATGGTCTGGATGAGGGAAACGCTGTCCAGATCGAACACCGGTTTCGCCTGGGGGTGGTCGCCAACCCCCACATCATCGCCCGTCAGGCACAGAACGCTGCCCACGCCCATGGCCGCGGCCCCGAGCACATCGCCCTGGATGGCGATCCGGTTGCGGTCGCGGCACGATATCTGGATGATCGGCGAATAACCGTTCCGGGTCAGAATGGCGCAGACCCCCATGCTCGACATATGGCAGTTTGCCCCCGAACCGTCGGTGGCGTTGATCGCATCGACCGCGCCGCTGAATATATCGGCCCGGCGTACAACTTCTGCGGGATCGGCGGAATCCGGCGGTGCAATTTCCGTCGTAACCGCAAACCTGCCCGCTCGCAGCACCCGCTCGAACCGCGTGTGGGAAACATGACCGGGCAGTTTTGGCAACGGGACCGTGGGGTCCATGCCATTAAAATCCAGCGCCTTTACTGGATCAGATTTGGCCGGATCAGACATTGCCGGTGCCCTTGCGCGCCAGCCTTAGCCAGGACGATGTGCCATGGCGCCGGTGATCGAGGGCGGGCTGGATGGTTTTTATGGCATTTGGGTTTTTCATGCGCGACGAACCGTCCCAGGCCGCAACCCAGACACACACCATCTGTGGTTTTACTTCGCACATGCCGTTTTCGCGCACCCCCCCACAAGGCCCGTTTCGAATGTTCTTGGGGCAATTCATCGGGCAGCTCATCCCGGTTTCGTTCAGAACGCAGTCGCCGCACATCGTGCAGTCAAACATCAGGCCCTTCACGGTGGCCTCAATCGCGGTTACGGGCCGATCCAGACGCCGCCCGAAAAGCGCGTTCAGGCCTCCCAGAACCGAAACGATTGCCGGTTTGACCACATCATAGACCACCTCCAGAGACCGGGCGTGTCTGACGGACCAAAGCCTGAGCCTGTACATCAGCTTTTGGCCCTGCGATCGCGGGCCGAACAGCGCCGCGCCATCATAAACGATTTGCCATCATGTGGCGTTCCAATGCTGAATGAAGGTATTAGCGCGCCGGCGCCAAAGCCCGGCCCTGAATTCCGCCAACCAGCGCCTTGGCCAGTTCGACGCTTACCGCCGCATCGCGCCCGTAGCCGTCCGCATTGATTGCGTCGGAAAATTCCTGGTTGAGGGGCGCGCCGCCCACCATGACATGGAGTTCTTTTAAAATGCCGCGCTTGTCCAGTTCCTCAATAACAACGCCCATATACGGCATGGTGGTGGTCAGGAGGGCCGACATCCCCAGAATATGAGGTTGATGTTTGTCGATGGCCTCAAGATAGCTTTCCACGCCATTGTTGATACCCAGATCGAAGACTTCAAATCCGGCGCCCTCCAGCATCATGCCGACGAGATTTTTGCCAATGTCGTGAATGTCGCCTTTTACGGTGCCGATTACATATTTGCCGGTGCTCGAAATATTGTCGCTCTGGGCCAGGATCGGTCGCAGCAGGCCCATGCCGCCCTTCATGGCGTTGGCGCTGAGCAGAACTTCAGGGACGAACAAAATGCCGTCGCGAAAGTCGACGCCGACAACGCGCATGCCCTCCACCAGCACTTCGGTGAGCACCAGATTGGCGTCCCATCCCCGGCCCAGCAGGATTTGCGTGCCCTGGGTGACTTCCTCGATCAGCCCGTCATAGATGTCGTCCTGCATCTGGGCGACCAGTTCAGTATCATTCAGGTCTTCAAGAACAATGGTTTCTTCTGGAACGCTCAACGCATGCACTCTGCCGGTTTTGACCAGTTGTCCGGTCGGGGTATTGAACAAGAAGCCTTTGGCGGTTGGACAGGCACCTTATGGTTTTGCGTGCATGGGCAACGTCGCGTTTTGGCCATGTATTGCCACATTTGGCCATTTCCACCGGCGGCTGGTGACGGGCCGACATTTACATGTGCCGTTGCTGGCGGGTTTCGGACGGTCGAATGCCAAATATCCGTTTGTAGCTGGTGGCAAAATGGGAAGTGGAGGTGAACCCGGTGCTGACCGCAACCTCGATGATCGAGCGATCCGAGTACAACAGAAGCTCACGGGCCTGCTGCAGCCTGATCTTTACGTAATACCGGTGCGGCGTCATGCCGGTAAACTGCAAAAACAACCGCTGCAACTGGCGCACGCTAAGCTCAATTTTTGTCGCGAGTTCCGGCATTTTCAGCGGATCCTCAATATTGTCCAGCATGTTTTTTATGATCGTTTGCAACCCGGACGGCAGCCGTTCAAACGATTGCAGGGTGCCGCCGAGCTGGGCTGCGTGGCCCTCACGGATGCGCTCATGGTGGAATTGATTGGCCACCGCGCCGGCCAGCTCTCTGCCATGCTTTTGCTCGATCAGGAAAAGCATCAGGTCCATGGCGGCGGTCCCCCCCGAGCATGTCAGCCGATTTCGGTCGATTTCAAACAGATTGTTGGTGCAGTCGAGCAGGGGAAAATCTTCTTTGAATGCCGGGCGGCTCTCCCAGTGAATTGTACATCTGTAGCCCGTCAGCAACCCGGCACGGGCCAGCAAATAGCTGCCCGTGGATAACGCACCAATGGCCCTGCCGCTTCGCGCCGCCTTGCGCAAAAACGCCAGGTGTGCCGGTTTTTCACCGTGATCCACCCGCGATCCACCGCACACAAACAAGTAATCCGCCCCCTCCAGCGCGGCGTCCACCTGCATGGTCTCCATGCCAATGCCGTTGGAAGTGGCGACCGGCCCGCCGTTCAGGCTGGCCAGCGTCCACACATAGGCGGTTCGGTTCAGCAGCCTGTTGAGTGAGCGCATGGGCTCGATCGTTGCTGCCAGCGTCATCATGGACAAATCGGACAACAGGAAAAGGACAAATTTTTCCGGCTTTGGCTCGGCGACGGGCGCCGCCAGCGGGGTCAGTTCCGTGTAAGAGCTGTGTGATGCGGCAGATTCTGCCAATCGCTTAACTCCAGGGATAGGGGCTGTTTGAGACCGGGTGCAGTTCTCCTGCGGCAAATCGTGAAAAACGAAACGGCTCCAGCAGGGCCGCAGTACGCCCAAGGACTTCCTCGGCAACCAGTGCGCCGACGCCTAACATCTTGTAGCCATGGTTGGAGTCGGCGATGACGTAGCAATTTTCCCGAAACACATCGAAGACGGGGAAAGAGTCGGGCGTAAAACAACCCAGACCGCCCGATTTTTCATCCCGGTAACTGGCCTGCTTGCCCTCAAACCGTTTCAGGCAAAAAGCCAGCGCCGAAGTCCACATATCGATAAAATCCGCCGAGGCCACAAACTCCGGGCTTTCCGGCCCATACGGGTCAAGCGCAACATCATCGACACGGGTTTCAATCCTGTAGGGCATGGCGCCACCCTGAATTCCACCAAAATGCAGATCGGGTTTGAAATATATGCCCCACAGATCCTTGCAGATCAGATCCCCGGTCTGCTGGGAATAAAGGGGGGCATCACAATCGATATGAATAACCGGCGGCACCTTGCCATCGTTGGTCGACAGGAAATCGGGCGCCACATCAAGCACCCCCTCCT
>JAADFY010000154.1 GCA_013152625.1 Alphaproteobacteria bacterium | reverse complement strand
TGTCATTGTCGGCACCCTGATCGGAGCACTGGTCGCCCGCCGCACGACATTGAACACCTCGGTGCTGGACGGGGCGCTCATGATCCCGTTTGTCATGCCCGGCATTGTCATCGGCATTGCCTTTGTCACCACCTTCAACACCGGCCCGCTGGTGCTCACCGGCACCTCGATCATCATTATCCTGTCCATTTTCATTCGCCGCCTGCCCTATACGGTGCGCACCACCTCGGCGGCCCTGCGCCAGATCGCCCCTTCCCTGGAAGAGGCGGCAATTTCCCTCGGCTATTCTCCGGCCCGGGCCTTCTTGAAAATTACCATTCCTCTCATTGTGCCCGGCATCATCGCCGGCGCCATGCTTTCGTTCATCACCGCCATAAACGAGCTGTCCTCGTCGCTGGTTTTGTATGTGGGCAAGACCATGACCATGCCGGTGCGCATTTATCTGCTGATTCTGGATGGGGATCTGGGGGTGGCGGCGGCCCTGTCGACCATATTGCTGACCTTAAGCGCCGCCGCGGTCTATATCGCATTCCGGTTTTTAGGCCGCAACGAACAGGCGCTTTTGTAAGGCGCCTGCGAACCCGGCCGGTGCGGGCAAATCCCTAGCCGCCGGGCTGTTTGACCATGCGTAAATAGGGTTTGAGCTGCTTCCAGCCGTCGGGGTATTTTTCCCTCGCTTGTTCGTCGCTGACCGAGGTCACGATAATCACGTCCTCCCCCGGCTCCCAGTTGGCCGGTGTCGCCACCTGATGGCTGGCGGTCAGTTGCAGCGAATCTATAACCCGGAGCAGCTCGTAAAAATTTCGCCCCGTGGTCATGGGGTAGATCAGCATGAGTTTGATTTTTTTGTCCGGCCCGATGACGAATACGGTTCGCACGGTCTGATTGTCCGCAGCGGTGCGCCCCTCGGACGTATCCCCGGCTTCGGCGGGCAGCATTCCAAAAAGTTTGGCCACCTGCAATTGCGGGTCCCCGATCATCGGATAGTTCGGTGCGATGCCCTGGGTTTCTTCGATATCCTTGGCCCAACCGACATGATTTGCCACCGGATCAACGCTAAGGCCCATGATTTTGACCCCGCGTTTGTCGAATTCCGGTTTCAGCTTGGCCATCGAGCCAAGTTCGGTGGTGCACACCGGCGTGTAATCCTTCGGGTGGGAAAACAAAACAGCCCAGTGACCATCGATGTAATCGTGGAAATTGATCCGGCCATCGGTGGTGTCCGCGTCGAAATTGGGCACTTGCGCCCCAATTTGCAATGTCATGTCGGGTTCCTTTTTCATGGTGAGGTGGCACCCTATCGCTGCACAATAAGGCGACTTCGCGCCAGAGCGCGCCAATTCCGCCACAGTACTTCGCGATTGCAGGTTCTGCCCGGTGCCGGTGAACGTTTGTTTTTTCCGCGCTTTGGCCTTGTGGCTTGACCGGCAAAACCGCTTGCAGCACTAAGAGGGCTCGGTTGCGGGTGTAGCTCAATGGTAGAGCAGGAGCTTCCCAAGCTTAAGATGAGAGTTCGATTCTCTCCATCCGCTCCAGTTTCGCCGGTCTTGGCAAAAAACTTGCTGCCCCCCTGTCCATTTTCGTCTTCCCCGTTCGTTGTGTTAGTGCAGGGGCGCCACAATCATGTGCCACCGCCCCAAAGGCAAGGGAGACGAGAAATGAAATACATGGCCCTCATCTATAGCGCCGAGAATGCCTATCAGGGCAAACCCGAGGACCTGATTGCCGCCTACAACAAGTTCGCCGGAGAAGCCGGTGCCGCCGGTGTCATGGTCGCCGGCGATGCACTGGAAGCCATTTCCACCGCCACCTCCATTCGGGTGCGAAACGGCAAGACCAGCCTCACCGACGGCCCGTTTGCTGAAACCAAGGAGCAGTTGGGCGGATTTTTCATGTTCGAATGCAAAAGTCTTGATGAGGCCCTCGAATGGGGCGCCAAAATCCCCACCGCCGATTACGGGACCATCGAAGTGCGCCCGATCATGGTCTTTGATAGTTGAACCAAACCGGCAACGAACCTTTGGCCGGGCTCATAAGAGCCGAGTCCGGCCGGGTGCTGGCCGCCCTGATCAAATATTTTTCCAGCTTCGATCTGGCCGAAGACGCCCTTCAGGACGCCCTGGAGCAGGCCATAAAGGTCTGGCCGCAAAAAGGAACGCCGAAAAACGGCGGCGCCTGGCTGTACAAGGTTGCCGTACACCGGGCCATTGACCGCATTCGCCGCGACAAACTGCACAAATCGGAGCGCACCGCGCAGATATTGCTCGATCTGGCCCAAAGTCACGAAGAAGTCGATCCCGAGACCGCCTACGATATTCCCGATGAGCGCCTGCGTCTGATCTTTACATGTTGCCATCCCGCCCTGTCCCGCGACGGCCAGATTGCCCTGACCTTAAAAACCCTGGGCGGCTTGAGTGCCCGGGAGATCGCCCGGGCATTTCTGGTGTCCGAACCGGCCATGGTTCAGCGCATCACCCGGGCCAAACGCAAGATATCCGATGCCGGCATTGCCTATGAGGTGCCCGACCGGGCGCATATTGGTCCGCGTCTGGCCAGTGTCCTGACAACGATTTATCTCATTTACAACGAATCCTATGCCGCCTTTGAAGGGCTCACCCTGACCCGCAAGGATCTGGCCAACGAGGCCATTCGGCTCGCCACCCTGCTTTACGATCTGGCCCCCGACCCGGAGACCGGCGGGTTGCAGGCGCTCATGCGGTTGCACAATGCCCGGCGCCGGGCCCGGCTGGATGCCGATAATACACTGGTCACATTGCAGGATCAGGACCGAAGCGCGTGGGACCACAACACCATTGATGAAATGCAGATTTTTCTGGGCGATCTTTTAAGCCAGCACCGCCCGGGGCCCTATCAGATACAGGCCGCCATCAGCGCCCTGCATTGTGCGGCCCCAGACTGGCAGGCCACCGACTGGCCCCAGATTGTTGAACTGTATGACGCCCTGGCCAAGTATGACGATACGGCGGTTGTTGCCCTGAATCGGGCGGTGGCCCGGGCCCAGATTGTCGGTGCTGAACACGCCCTGGTCGAAATTGAGGCGCTGGCGCCGGTCCTGGCCGATTACCAGCCGTTTTTTGCTGCCCGCGCCGACCTGTTGGCCCGGTTGGGGCGCCACAAAGAGGCCAAAGCGGATTTTTCCCGCGCCATCGCCCTTTCCGGCAACGAAGTCGAGCGCCGGTTTTTGATCAAAAAACGCGATGGAAATTAGGCTTGCTTCGAAGTGACCCCGGCCGGTACCGGGTTCGGCCCCGCCTGTGGGCTCTGGCGCTGGGCGGTGGGTTTTGGCTCTGGCCCCGAGGGGGTTTTGCCAAACCGGCGGCGCACCACCCGGGTCTGGGCATGGCGGGTTTTTTCCCACACGAACGGTTGGGTTACAAGTTGCACCAGCGCCCGAATGGCGGCCACCGAGTTAAGCACCCAATAAAGCGGCAACAGCAGTTGCGCCCAGCCCAGCCGCAACCGTCCGAACCGGGCCAGCCCCAGCAACGATGTCACAACCGAACTTGAATAACCCAGAATAAAGACGGTGATGAACATGCCGCCCCAGGGGCCGTCAAACATCGGCGGCGCCGGCGCAAAGCCGGCAAGATAGAGCCCCGACAGGACCAGAAACGCTAAATGGGCCGGCCCGGAAACGATCAGTCCGCCCACATAAAATTCAAATATGAGAAACCGCAAGACCCCCAGTTCGCGCAGCAGCGTTAACGGGCGCCGGTTGTGAACAATAAATGTCTGGATCCAGCCCTTGGTCCAGCGGGTGCGTTGCCGGATCCAGCCATCAATGGAAACCGGCGCTTCCTCATAGGTAATGGAGCCGAAGGTCGAACATTGGTTGCCCGCCCGGGCCAGCCGCACGCCCAGATCGGCGTCTTCAGTAACATTAAAACTATCCCAGCCG
>JAADFY010000153.1 GCA_013152625.1 Alphaproteobacteria bacterium | reverse complement strand
CCGACCGCGACGCCATGCGAGGTAAACGTGTACCCATCATAGTCCTCGTCAGAGCTCTGCTTGCCTTTCTGGCCGAACCCGTTAAGCCAGAAACCATACCGTTTAGATTGCTGTTTTCCTGTTTCCGAGGTACCAAGCTGCAGCAAATCTGCGTTAGTGCCGTTGAAGGCGAGGAGAATACCACCACTGCCGCCGGTCAGAGACATCGATTGCTGCAGCCCGGTTGGTATCTTCCCGGCCAAACGCACACTTTGTATCCGTCCCAGCAAGGACCGGTTGTACTGTCGCTCCGTAACCAACGAAGTTTTGGTAAAGTGATCGAAGTAGTCGGGGTTCATCGAGTGGTAGGCCTCGGCCAGGCTTGTGAAGTCGGGAAGATTGAAGATCTGCGTCACAACCGGTGCCATTTCCTCCGACCCCCCAGCTAACTGCAACGTATTGAAGAAATTACCGATTGCCGCCAGGTTACCGTGGAGTCCTTCGGGTGAAAAGTTGACATCATAACCCACTGCCAGACTGTCCGCATTTGGTGTGACAAGTTTGTAGTCGACTACGGCGGAGGACGGTACCAGCAAATTCGTTGTGCTGTTGGTCACTCCACCCTCGCCGGACACGATAACCAGCCGGTAATCACCCGGCAGCAGGGAGCCAGGATTCAGGGTATTCAGGTTGACCTGGCCACCCACCTCGGCTTTGCCACTGACGCTGATCCGGTCGGCGTGGTTGCCGGCAAAATCCACATCAACCAGGTATTCACCCGTGTTGCTCTGGATAAATTCGCCGCTCAGTGTGGTCGTTTGTGGGTTGCCTGCACCTCCCGGGGAGATCACCCCCGCGTTGAGCAACCGCCCCCCGGAACCAAGGTTGGCGACCGCACCGGACAGATATCTGCAATTCTGGTGATTGATAAAGGTATTGCTTCCCCCGCCCAGATCAACATTGCCGATGACCGTTCCAAAGTTGTCAATCCGTTCGTTCCCGTTGGTACCGAGAATGGCCATCCCATTGGGGTCATCGGCCGTCATCAACAGGGCATGATTGACCAGCATGTTATCGCGGCCGCCGGCAAAATGCACCCCTACTCCTGTCCCTGAGCCGCCCATCACCAGGGCACCGTTGAGGGTCAGAGAGATATTCCCGTTTAAGGAACTGCCGTTGCCGGTGCTTTGCGCAAAGATAGCGGTCGAATCGAGACCGGATGCAACCACATTGTCATCAAAGTCCATCGTAATGTTGCCTCCGCTGCCGCTGCCACCGGCGCTGCCGGCAAACAGGGTATCAACCATCCCACCGCCGCCGCCGAGGCTCTGCGCCAGAACCCCGTAGGCCCCATCCCCGGCGATCTGAATCGCTCCCTGCTGGTGGAAGGTGATATCCCCACCGCTGCCGCTGCATTCATTGCTCAGGTGTAACGCAATTCCGGCCGGATCAAGATCGGTAAATAGGGCCCCGCCGCCACCGCCGATTGACTGCAGGATAATCCCGTGAGAACGTACGCCCGCAGTTTCGACCACCCCGGTGTTGGAAAACCGGATATTTCCGCCATCACCACTGGAGCCGTTGCGACCACCAATGGTGACTGCCAGAGAATCAAGACCATTCATGTGAATGTCCGCCCCACCGGCACCGATACTCTGCAGGATCAGTCCGCTTGAATACGCACCCCGGGTGAGGGTATCGCCAATGTTGGTAATATCGAGGTTCCCACCATTGTTGTTTTTACTGGCGGCGGCACCGAGGGCAATGGTTGCCGTGGCACCGGAGTTGCCGGATGCGAGCGGTTTGGCAGCCCGGGCCTTCGGGAAAGACGCGAGCGCAGAAACTCTTTTGGAGCCTGATACATCCTGTTTCGGAACCGTCTTTACATTGACGATGATGTGTCCGCCACCGCCACCGACAGACTGGTACGAAGCTCCCTGGGCTTTTTCGTTGGTCGTGTATATTCCACCTTCTTTTCTGGCGGTTACGTTGCCGCCATCACTCGCAAACGTGTCCTCGGCACCGGCCAGCAAATTAAGAGAGAGATCTGTGCCCTCGGAAATAATGTCCTTGATTATAGTGGAACCGCCGCCACCGCCGATCGATTGCAATTGTGAGGCAACAGTTTCAGATCCGAGAACCAGGAAAGAGCCTATCTGGTGAACGGCAAGATCACCGCCTGCCTCTTTCCAGGCCATCTTGGCACCGACCTGTATGGGGGCCGTGATATGGGCAACGATATTGCTGAGCATCGGATCATTGGAGGGGACCTCAATCCCGTCTGCCCCGATTTCCATGGCTTTCTTACTCACATCCATAAAGAGATTGAGATTTCCGCCGCCGCCATTGACGGTCTGTATTTGAGAGGCATGACTGTTCTGGCCGGACATGGTGATGTTCCCCTCTACGTTGATCGTTGTCTTGCCGGTCGTGTCAAAGGCCTTATCGATGGTGTCGCGGACCAGACCTAAGGTGAGGTTTGTCGACAGTTCAGCCGCCATCCACACCGGGCTGCTGAGGGAATAGTTCATGCTGCCGCCGCCACCGGCCACAGTCTGGGCAAAGATGCCATAAGCATTGTCACCCCAACAGGTGATCGAACCGGTATGGTTCACCGTGACATCGCCGCCGGAGCCACCTGCACCCCCGACCCCGCCGACCCCGATATTGAGCAGAGCGCCTTCCATAACACCCGGTTGGAAAGGATTGGTCAGGAGGTTCCTGGAGAGGGCGACGGAAAAGCCACCGGTGCCGCCACCACCGCCGACGCTCTGGGCATAAATGCCGTCCGCATTGTCTCCCTTGACCTCAATGGTGCCGGAGTTCTCGACCACCACATTCCCGGCGTTGTTGCCGAGGCCACCGACCCCACCGAGGGCAACGGTGCTGACATGCTTTTTGGCGCCGGTCGTACCGGTCGCTCCGAGGCTGAGATCACCGGTAATAGCGAGACCGCCATTACCGCCGCCACCACCGATGGACTGGGCGATGATCCCGTGGGCGCTCTTGCCGAACGTCATGATGTTACCCGCATTTTCAACAATCGTGTTCCCGCCGACGTTACCCATACCTCCAAGGCCGCCGACACTCAGACCAAAGGTAACAGTGGTCTTATCACCTTTGCCTCCTTTGCCGGCAGCACTGGTGGTAATCGCAGTGCCGCCGTTGCCACCGCCACCTCCGACACTCATGGCAAGGATACCATAGGAGTTGTCTGCATAGGTCTTAATACTGGCCGCGTTTCCAGAGTCATCCTGAAGGTTTTTTACGGTCACGTCACCGGCTGATCCGCCCAGCCCCCCGACACCGCCAATACCGAGGTAGACATCATTTCCGGCCTTGCCCATCAGGGAACCGGTAATCACGGTACTGCCACTTCCACCCCCGCCACCGATGGACTGCGCGAAAATGCCGACAGAATCCTCAGCTACGGTGGTAATGCTGCCCTGATTGACAACATCCACATTGTTCCCGGTTCCGCCCATACCACCAAAACCACCGATGGAAAGAGAAACATGGGCTCGTGGATCTTTCCCTGCTTTTTGATAAAAAACCTCGTTCATTACCAGCCCACCGTTTCCCCCTCCACCCCCCAGACTCTGGGCAAGAACACCGTGGGATTCCCGACCGCGGGTAGTGATCTCGCCGCGGGTGGTAACCTTGACCGTACCGGCAGTCATCCCCTGGCCGCCGGAACCACCGATTGCAATGCGCAAGGTGCTGGTTTCAGATTTGATCGATGGCGTACTGCCTCCAGCGCCACCACCGGTTCCGCCACCGCCGCCGACGGACTGCGCCAGAATACCGACGGAATTATCGCCTTCGGTGGATACCGCCGCGGAACTGTCGACGGTAACCGCACCGCCGGCGCCGCCGCTGCCACCGGTTGCGCCGATGGAGAGGCCGGCCGTAGCCGAGGTCAGGAAGCCCATACCACCCC
>JAADFY010000152.1 GCA_013152625.1 Alphaproteobacteria bacterium | reverse complement strand
CCATCCACAACAATCGCCCCCCCTTTTCTGGTGACGATGATCGGGGTGGCTGTGGGGCTGACCCCGCCGGCGCCCAGTTTGAACCTATAGTCCGGAATGCGCAGAACGCCGTGGGAATGAACGCCACGCAAATCCGCATGAACCAGGGATTGCGCCACCAGAGCCGCATCCTTTTCCCCCATGCCGCAGGCCACAAAAATCATTTTCGAAATTGCGGTGAGGTCTTTGGCTAAAACACGCCGGTCGGTCTTGCTGGTGGGGTAGTTCGCCATGGGGTTCGCTTTTTCCTGACAGGTATGGGCTTAGATTTTCTCAAGTGAAACGGTGCTGCGTGTGTTAAGTTCCTCACCCGCCGACAGGAAAATCGCAGTGGAGATCCCCTCAGACGCGATCGGGTTGGTCGGGGAGCCGGATACCGCCGGCCCCAGGTCAAAATCGCCGCACCAATTTCGGATCAACGCGCTGAACCGTCAAAAAGCGACAGCCCCCGCCCGTCCACCTCAAATACCTCGATCCGGCCAAACTCGTGCTCTGTGACATAAATTCTTTGCTCGCCACCGGCGCCAAACGCAACGTTGGTCGGAGCGCTTCCCGCGGTTTTAAGACGCTCAATCACCTCTCCTTCTGGCGAAAGGACCGCAACAACCCCTTCACCGTAAACCGTGCACCACAACCGCCCGTCCTGGGAAAAACACATACCGTCCGGGCCGCGAAATCCCCCCGGCCAACTCTCCCCCAGCACATTGGCAAAATGGGTCCGTTCCCCGGTTACCCGACCATCGGTGATTTGATATCGTGATATGTCGCCGGTGATCATTTCATTGACGTACAAATTGCCGTCGGGCCCGAAAGCAATTCCGTTGGCAAACCGCAAACCGCGATCAATCGCCCGTGCGGTGCCCGCTACGGTATCTATCTCCCACAATTTGCCGTCAAAAGACGCGCTTTGCCAGTCGGGCCGGGGCGCCCCATCGACGACCCAGTCGGCCATGGTCATGCCGCTATCGGTCATGTAAAGCCGACCGGAACGGGAAAAACACAAATCGTTGGGCAAGAGGAACGGCCCGGCGTCACCGCCGGTCAATACGGTTTTCACCGCCCCCTCCATGGTCACCCTGAGCAGGGCCGGCGGCACCGTATCGGCCACCCAGATCACCCCCTCCCCATCGATACACAGCCCGTTCGGACATCCCGCCGGCGCAATCTGGCGCGAACTGCCATCTTCGGCCACATGGGTAATACCGGCCCGGGGCGGCGCCATTTCAACGCACAGCCATCCGCCATCCCGGTGCACACGCGGGGTTTCGGGCGCCCCAAGACCTGATGCAAAAACCCCCATGACCGGTTCTCCTAACTGCCGGGCGTCGGCGCCTGGGGCGAAATAAACCCTCCAGCCTTAAGATCGGCCCAGACCCCGATCGGGACCGCCTCGCCAAACGCTGAAATGTTGTCATCCACATGCTCGGGGGACCGCGGCCCCATGAGCACCGAGGCCACGGCAGGGTGGTGGAGCGGAAACTGAATAGCCACGGCTTTAAGGGAGACCCCGTGGTCGTCGCATATCCGCTTCATGGCCCCGGCGCGTTCAATGATTTCAGGGGGTGCCGGCACATAATTGAACGTGACATTTTGCGTCCAGCTGCCAATGGCTGTCCCGGCATCGGACACCGCGCCAATGGAGCCGGGGTCGGGGTGGGACAGGATCCCGCTATTGTATACCCCGCCGATGATCAGCGAGATTTTGTTGCGCTCGCACACCGGCAGCAGTTTCGGCAATGCCGATTGATCGAGCAGCGAATAGCGCCCGGCCAGCAAAAAACAGTCGAACGGGGCCCGGTCGGCAAAATCCACCAGCATTTCCCACTGGTTCATGCCGCAGCCGATGGCCCCGATCACACCCTGTTGTTTCAGGTCGGCCAGGGCCCGGAATGCTTCGTCGATCGCCTCATTTGGGTAAAGATCGGGATCGTGAATGTGCAACGCATCAAACCGGTCAAGCCCGCATCGTTTCAGGCTCGCCTCCACCGATCGCATCACCCCGTCCCGGGAGAAATCGAAATAGGGCCGGACCGGTTCGGTCCCCTTGTAAAGCTGTTCCCCGTCCCAGAGGACCATGACATCTTCACGATCCGACGGCGTTGCCGGATCCTTGGGGTCAAGCAGCAGGCGCCCCACTTTGGTGGTGATAAAAAGCGCGTCCCGGTCCCGCCCGGCCAGGGCCCTGCCCACGTGCCGCTCCGCATTGCCATACCCATATACCGGCGCCAGATCGAAAAACCGCACCCCCGCCTCATAGGCTCTGTCAACGGTGGCCGCCACATCTTCATAAGGGATCGGCTCGTAAAGGCCGCCAAGCGGGTTGGCGCCTAACCCGAATATGGGCACGCGCACCCTGGTGTTGCCGATCTGGCGGGTTTTGTTGATATCCACGTCAAATCCTTTGGGTTGGAGTTGTCCATAGAGCCCGGGTCCTGGCAGGCCGGCTCCATCGCCGCGGTCGGTCTTGCGTCAGCCGGTCGCCCCATCCGTCACAAACACCGGCCACCAGAACCAACCGCCGATACCTGCCACCAATATCCGCCGTCAATATCTGCCGTCATGGCCCCCGTGCAGGCGGCATGGACCTGTCCGGACAAACCGCCGCCAGATCTCGACCCCATATTGCCTGTCCGGCACACAGAACAGCAAGAATGGTTTTCGCCAATCCTCTCATTTGGTATGATCGCTATTTCGATTTTTGTCAACCGCGCGAGCCGGCATACGGCCAACGTAAATCGCCACATACGTACCGCAATCCCCATGCGCTTCACCGGACTTCAGGCACTTCAAAGCCTCGATGTCCGAACATTATCTGGCGCTGGACGCCGGGATGTAGTCGCCGGGATACTCTCAATTGGTCTTACTAGTTTGCGTGGAGCTTTACCGGCTCGCCAGCGTGGGACCAGCCCAGCAACTTATGGGCTTTTCTTGAGGAGAAAAAACTCCCGGACCCGCCCAGTTCGCCCACAATCGGCACATCGGGATAATATCTGGCCGCCAGCTCCGCGCTGGGCACATCAACCGTCGTATCCGGCGCCACAATATAAAACACCTCGTGCCCGACAAACGGGGCATCAAGGGCAAGCAGACACGCCCGGGCCGAGGCGTCAAAACGAACATACGCCCACAAATGTTTTATCCCCACAGGATTTTGGGCGCCGAAAACCTCCGCCGCAATGGCCCGCTCGTCCACAACGTAGTGGAACCGCATGCTGGCGATACCCACGGTTTCGTAACGCCGGGCCAGACTGTCCGCCTGTTGCTCGCAGATCCATTTCGAAAGGCTGTAGGGTTCTTCGCAATAGTTTGGATGGCGCTCATCGATGGGGAAATAGTCGAACCGGGGGGTGCGGCTGAATGCCAGACCAATCGCATTCACGCTGGAAGCCTGGCAGATACGCACAATGCCACACTCGATCGCTGCCCGCATGGCATTGTAGCTGCCCACCACATTGTTGTTGTGTATAATGTGATCCCGGTGATTGCCCGGGGTCGGTATGGCCGCCATATGGATAAGCCCGTCGCAGCCCTCAAATGCACGAACCAGTTTGCCATAGTCGCAAATGTCGGCGGTTACACAGCTTAAATTCTCGTGTTTGAGGCCATGGGCAGACGCCACCCGGTCAATGGCGACCACCCGGTGCCCCTGGCGCAAAGCTTCGGCAAGGATGGCTCGCCCAAGCGCCCCGCTGCCTCCGGTCACCGCAATTTTCATTTTCTGTGTTCGATTCCTGGCTGTGGTCTGGTGCACCCGTCTGGTCCTGATTTCAAAGGTCGGTCGGCAAGTTCTGGGTGGCAAGTTCTGGGTGGCAAGTTCTGGGTGGCAAGTTCAGGCCGGCAAAAGTTCGGTTAGTTGCCCCGGTTCGACCTTGGGTTTTTCATCGAATAAAAA
>JAADFY010000151.1 GCA_013152625.1 Alphaproteobacteria bacterium | reverse complement strand
GATAACGCGCGTCCAGCGCACCCGGCCGGCGCCGTAAACATGCAGCCAAACGTCACCCCAGATGCCGGGAATCCAGGAAATCTTTTCGAAATCCGAACCGACCGCGCTGTGTTCGGGCAGGGTTTTCTTTTGTCCCACCCGCACCAGCAATTCGTTTTCTTCGTCCGGGCGGATAAACGGCGTCAGGTCAAATTCCTGGCTGGTGTAACAGGGAATATCCGCGCCCACCTTTTGCCCGTTCAGCCAGACTTCGCTGCCGTACTTAACCTGTTCCAGTTGCAGAACTGTTTTTTGCGGGGATTTTCCGGCGGGCGGCACAAAGGTTTTGCGATACCAGAAGTAATCGTAGTGTTCCCAGTCCAGGGCGGGCTCGGCCACATCCACCAGCGCGGGAACCGCTACCCGGTAGTCAAAGCGTTCCGGTTTTTCTTTGCCCGGCTGCAACTGCCACGTTCCGTTCAACGATGTCCTGTGATAATCCATAGCAAAACCCCGCCCGTAAAAGAGAATCAGCAAAATGAGCATAAGCACGCGCCGCAAGTTTTTTCCCCCGCGCTTGTTTTTCTTTTGGTGCAAATTAACGGATGCAAACCATGTTTGAAAAATTTTTTTCATAAAAATAAAGGGAAAACCCCGCAGGTATTTCCCCTTTGCCGTATGGTTTATATGAAACTGTTTTATTTCAGCAAAATCATCTTGCGCTGGCTCACCCGTCCGCCGGCCTTCAGGCGGTACACATACACCCCGCTGGGCAAATCGCCTGCCCGAAAGACAACCGAATAACGGCCCGCGGCCTGCCGTTTATTTACCAAGGTCCGCACCTTTTGCCCCAGCACGTTATAAACCGACAATTCCACCTGACTGACAACTGATAACTGATAACTGATAGCTGTAAAGGGATTAAAGGGATTGGGAAAATTCTGTTCCAGCTTAAACGTTTGGGCCAGCGGCGGATTTTCATCGGGCAAACCGACCACCCAGCCGATGGAATCGAGCATGGCCGGAATTTCCTCGTTGGCCATAAACATATTCCAGGGCAACTGGGTGAGATAGTTTTCGATCATCGGCACCTGCGTGCCCTGGTCGATGGCCAGGTAGCTGGTGGCAAACCAGTTTTCGTCCAGATTGAAGGCGTCGCGGAAACCGAACTCGCCCCATAAATCCGGCCCGTAGGTAAAATAAAAATGCTTCAGCGTGGCGATGGATTCTTCCGGCACATAGGGCATGGCGCTGATGGCCGCCGTGGGGGTAATGGTGCCGTTGTCGCGCCCGGTTTGCGGTTCGTGGGCGGAATAGCCCCAGGGGTCGTCGCTGGAAGTTAAGCCCCACACCAGCTCGCTGTACCCGCTGTGCCCGCCCGGGTTGTCGATACAGTACGCCCGGTTGATCAGCGAAATATTGCGGTTGTTGTCGAAATAATTACAGTAGATATCCGATTTGTTGCGCGGATCGAAGCCCAAAAAGGAATACTGGGTAAAAAACAGCGGTCCGCCCAGCGGCCAGCCCACCCATTGCTTGTAACCGTAGTACTCGTTACCGTTTACGTAATTATAGGAAGAGGCCCAGCCGTCGTAATACAATGAAGCGGGAACGGGATGCGTGGGCGAAGCGATGGCCAGCAGATAGGTGATCATCGTTTCATTGAACCCTTCCAGGCGGAAATTCATGGCCCAGCCGTAATTAGGCGACCAGTGCCAGTAAAGATATTTGCCGTCCGTATCGTCGGTGCGGCGGTACCAATCCCATTCCACCCCTTCCCACATCTGCGTGGCGCGGCTGCGGATTTCCGTTTCCAGGGCGTTGTCGGCGTCAAAATACTGGCGCACGGCCAGCAGGCCCTGCACCAGATAGGCCGTTTCCACCAGATCGCCGCCGTCGTCCTGCGCGCTGAAGGGAATGGTCTCGCCCGTGGTGCCATTGATCCAGTGCGACCAGGCGCCGTGGTAACGCGGGGTGACATCCTGCAGAAAGGTGAGTATTTTCAGGATGCGGGCGGCGATGGAATCGCGCGCTTCAAAACCTCTTTCCGCGCCCACCATCATGGTCAGCAGACCCATCCCCGTCCCGCCGGAAGTACACACATCGCCGGAACCCTTGCGCTCCAGCGCCAGCCCGCTGACCGGATGGCCGTAATCGTAAAAATAGCGGAAGGTGGCTTCCTGCACGGATACCAGCAGTTCCTCGTCGCTCATGGCAAAGGTGGCGGCCGACACCGTATCGGAAGGCGGGGATTCCGTAAAATCGAGATTGACGGCCGTTACGTAATAGTAGCAGGTTTTGTCGTTCTCACCCAGAAAATCGCTGTACACCGAGGGCGCATGGGTAACGGCGTTCACCTTTGCATACGGCCCGGCCGCCGCCTGCGCACGGTACACATAATAGCCCTGCAAATCCGCTTCCGTATTGGGCCGCCAGCGCAGGTCGATGCGGCTGTCGTGCCCCTCGGCGATCAGTCCGCGCACGCGGGCGGGCGCTTCTCCGCTGCCGCCGGAACCGCTTTTGATCGCTTTAATTTCATCCAGCCACAGTATATGTTCCGTACCGTCCGCTGCAAACTGATAATGAAAAATGGTTTTGATACGCGTAAAATCGCAGTTTTCCGTACCCGGCTGCAGATCGCTGATGGGAATCATCACCTTTTGCCAGGTGGCGGTGTCGCCGTCCACACCGGCGGTCAGGTAGTCGCCCACGTTCACCCGGGTGCTTTTGTTATTGGACAGGTCTTCCAGCGCCAGTTGAGGCAAATCGGCGGCGGAAACGGCGGCCGGGGCGTTCACCCAGTACACAATGCTGTCCAGTACGGTAAAATCGTGTCCGCTCCAGCCCGGCGAGGCCACGGCTATGCCCCAGTCGCCCCCGCTCTGAGAGGTCCAGTGCAGGCGCAGACTGTGCGCCCCTTTATACGGATGCTGCGCGTCCACGGGAAATTTGTCGTTGCCGCCGGCCAGCTCCAGATCGCTGGGGGCTTTTTCGTAGCCCCAGGATGCATCGTACAGCTCGTCGCCGTCGGGCGAATCGCTGAAAAAAATGGCGTCGTCCTGTGCCGCCAGCGACGCTGTAAACAACATTAAAATAACCGCTATGTGCCAGCGCATATTATCTCCCCCCTTTATTTTCTTTTTGTTCCCCGCGCCACCCGGACGTTGACCTTTTTGCGGCCCTTAACCGGCGGAATTATGTTGCCGTCCGTTTTCTCGTTGTCCACGTAAATGACCACCTGTCCGGCGGTCAGGGTGTTGTCGTTTTCCATGGTGATGCGATACGAGACTCCGCGAAAAAAACGTTTGACGGAAACGCTTTCCCATTCCTGCGGATACATAGGCTGCACATGCAAGCCGTCGTAACCGGCCCGGATGCCCAGTAAAAAGTCGATGGTTACGCGAAAATACCAGGCCGCCGATCCGGTGTACCAGCTCCAGCCGCCGCGGCCGTATTTGGCCGACTCCCGCCCGTCGATATTGCCCGGTGTAACATAGGGCTCGGCCTGATACCGTTCGGGATTCTGTCCGTTGAGAACGGGATTCAATTTACGGTAAATCCGGTAGGCCATTTTACCGTCGTTCAGTTCGGCCGCCGCCCAGATGGTCCAGCTGGCGGCATGGGTGTACACGCCGCCGTTTTCACGCACGCCGGGCGCGTAGCGGGAAAGATAACCGATGGTTTCATCCGGGGTTTTGTAGGCAGGCGAAAAAAGCTGCATGCCATTGTCGCATTCCAGACGTTTTAGCGCTTCCCGCACGGCCGTTTGCTGCCGTGTGTCATCGGTGATGCCGGAAATAACCGCCCAGGTCTGCGGATTCAGAAAAATACGTTCCTCGCCGGAATGGGCGCTGCCCACCAGCCTGCCGTCGTCCCGGCTGGCGCGCCAGAACCAGCGGCCGTCCCAGCCGAATTGGTTGACCGCTTCGCCCAGTAAGCGCCTGCGTTCATTGTATT
>JAADFY010000150.1 GCA_013152625.1 Alphaproteobacteria bacterium | reverse complement strand
TTGCGCCTTTGGAAGTTCAAAGGGCGTCCGGCATGTGCTCTTTGTGCCCGTGTTCGGCGCAGCCGCAGCCTGAGCCCGTCTTGGCCGTGCTTTGGGCCGTTTCGGTTTTGGCGGATTTACCGCCGCAGCAGCCTGAGCCGCTCTCATCAGTTTTTTCGGCGCCCTCGGCTTTTGCCGATTTGCCGCCGCAGCATTGCGTGTTTTCGCTCATTGTCATTTCTCCATTGGTGTGAAGGTTTGCTGTTTGCCGGTCAGAATTACAACGTCAACCATATACTTTCTGCGGCTTGCGGCGGGAAACCGCAACCGGGTGGCTCGTTTCCCACTGGGTGATATAGTCGCGGGTCAGGGGCACCGCATCACGTTTTTTGGCCAGTTGAATCTGAAAAACAAAATGGTCGCCGTGAAGGAACGCCGCCTCGGACAGGGCGAGATAATATTCCCACATACGGCAAAAACGCTCGTCGATGAGTTCGGCAATCCGGGCCCGGTTGGCGGCAAAACGGTTCTGCCAGGCTTTCAGGGTTTTGGCATAGTGGACGCGCAAAATTTCTATATCGGTGACCCACAGGCCGCTTTTTTCGATGGCTGCAAGGGTTTCGGAAAGGGAAGGCGAATAGCCGCCGTGGAAAATGTACTTGCGGATCCAGGGGCCGGTGCTGGCCGGGCCGCCGGTGCGCGAAATGGAGTGCAAAACGCTCACTCCGTCGTCGGCGAGCAGATCATGAATGGTTGAAAAAAACCGGCCATACTGATTGACGCCGACATGCTCGAACATGCCCACCGAAACAATACGGTCATAGGTGCCCGTCAGTTCGCGATAATCGGCCAGTTCAAAGTTTACCCGGTTTGCCAGACCCGCCTCGGCGACCCGTTCACGGGCGACCTCGATCTGGGATTTCGACAGGGTGAGCCCGGTGACCTTACCGCCGGACTGTTCCCCCAGATAAAGGCCCAGACCGCCCCACCCCGAGCCGATGTCGAGAATTTTCTGACCGGGCTTGAGCAGGAGTTTGGCGGCCAGATGGCGCATCTTGGCCTTCTGGGCGGTGGCCAGGTCGTCCTCGTTCGCGCCTTCGTCAAAATAGGCGCAGGAATATTGCCGGTCCGGGTCTAAAAACAGATCATAAAGCTGGTCGGGCAAATCGTAGTGATGGGCGACGTTTTTGCGCGACAAGCCAATGGAGTTTTTTTGATACCAGCCGCGCATGGCCCGCCAGAATTTGTCACGCAGGGCAAAAAGCGGGTCGGCCCCGGCGTGGGGCAGATTGCTTGCCATGATCTCGAACAGATCGGCCAGGGCGCCCTGTTCGATGGTCAAGGTGCCATCCATATAGGCCTCGCCCACGGCCAGATCGGGGTTAATGTAAAGCTTGTGATGGAGGGCTTTGTCGTGCAGGGCAATGGTGGCTTTCGGCGCGCTACCGTCGCCGAAAACGTGGGGTTTTCCCGTGGCGTCGATGACGGTGAGGGTGCCGATTTTAATGGTGCGGTTCAACAGGCGGGACAAGAGCATTGTACTCTCCTTGTGCATGTTCCCGAGGTGGCCAATTGTGCCGTTATTTATGAATCTCAAGACGGTGCCGAAAGTCAAACGTTACGGTCCATTTTGTCGCAGGCCCGGCTGCGGGGCGCGGAACAGGGTTAGATAATCCGGCCAAGCAAGATCTGGGCGCCAATGCCACCAAAAACGGCAATCAGGGCGCTGGCCCCCCAGACAATGGTGTGGGAAACCGGCTTTGCAATGGCGGTGGCGGTGGCGCCATCAACAGCGGGCACTTGATGCTCTGGTTCTTTGTACATGGGTACGATGATCCGCAAATAAACCGCCAGAGCCAAAACGGTATTGAGAATTCCGATCACCGCCAGCAACAGGTGCGGTGCGGCCAATTACAGTACTTAAACAACAGGTGCCTGAGGCAACCGGTCAGCCGCCGTTTCGCCGAAGTTTTGACCCATGATTGAAGCGACCCAAAGCGCGCCTATATGGGAACCAGCGCCAGTTGCTGACCGGAAAAGGGGACCGGATATGAGTGTTTTCAAGGTCATTGGACTGGCGCTCGTGGCGGTCATTGCCGGCGGGGTGCTGTGGTTCTTCTGGCAAAAAGCTGAGTTTTCACGCCTGACTTCGGCCCAGCTGGATCAGGTGCTGGGCCTGCGCTCCACCGGTGAACCACGCGTGCCGGCGGAGTTGGCGGCGCAGGTGGGCCTCAACCCCGGCCTGCCGGCCGGGGCGGTGGCTATGCGCATTGCTCAGCGCGGTGCCATACGCACAACTCTTGATGGTCCCTGGCAGTCTTACGAGGCGGAGCAGACCATCGCGCTGGGCCGGTCCGGCTTTGTCTGGCTGGCCAGGGTGCCAATTATTGCCGGGCAGGGAATCGAGGTTATCGATAGCTATGACGGCGACGCCGGCCTGTTGCAGGTTCGGCTTTTGGGGGCGCTGACATTGGACACAGCGACCGGTCCGCAAGTGGACGCGGCGGAACTTCAACGCTATCTGGCCGAACTGCCCATGGCGCCGGGAGCAATGGCGCGCAATGCCGATCTTGGCTATCTGGTCCGGGATGACGGCAGCGTGCGCATATGGGACAAAACCACCGGAGACCAGATCTGGGTTGAGGCTTTGCTCGATTCCAAAGGCCGAATTGGCGAGGTTCGCGCCGATGGGCGCGCGCGGGGCGTCAAGGGCGGTTATGTCATGACCCCCTGGGGCGGTGCTTTTTCTGACTGGGTTGTCATGGATGGCTATGAAGTGCCCAGGCGGGGCGAAGTGTGGTGGGTCATAGAGGGTGAGAAATCCGTGTATTGGCGCGGCGAAATTACAGGAATCACCGCACTCGACGAAAACGGAGAGCCCATCGGGCACAACGGCTGAACCGCTGCGGGGTTGTCAGCGTTGTCAGTACCCGCTCCGGCCCGAAGTTGCACCGGGCCGTACCAGCGGGAAGGCCGGGCCTTGATTTTTCGGTCAGTATCGTTCGAGATGGCACCGGTAACAGGTGGTCGCCATTCGTCAGATCGGATCGCCGGTGGTGCAAAGCTGCGTGCCAGGAAAATCAACGGAAGGAACCTGTGCCATGTGCCTGTCCCAAGCCGTCAGTTTTACCGCCAGCGGGTTTCTCGTGGTGGGGGGCGCATTTGCCATCGCCAAGGCGTACCAGGTCAACAAACGCTATCTGCCTGTGGCCTTCATGCCGCTTTTTGCCGGTATCCAGCAATTTACCGAAGGTACGGTTTGGTGGGGCGTCAACACCGGAGACCCCGCGATAACCCTGCTGGGGGCCATGGGGTTCATCTTTTTCACCTGGTTCATGTGGCCGTTCTGGATTCCGCTATCGGTTTATGTGCTTGAACCCAACGATAGCAAACGCAGACCGTGGCTTTTGGCCATGACACTTGGGGGGCTGGCCTTTGGCCTGGCGCTCTATGTGCACCATGTCCTTAATCCGGCCTGGATCGACGTCAGCGTCAATCAGAATTCGCTGGCCTATGAAGGCACGATGATCCTCGACTATTTAATGCCGCGCAACCTTACCTATCTGATTTATCTGTTTTTGATTATCGCCGCGCCGCTTCTTTCGCGATACCTGCACATGCGCTGGTTCGGTGTGACCGTAATCGGCGTGGTTGTGGTGGATGTCCTGTTCCTGCGGTATGCCTATATTTCGTTTTTCTGCCTGCTTGCCGGGCTGGGAACGCTGCACCTGATTTACATCATCGTGCGCAACAAGTGCGCCCGTGAATGCCCGATGCTGTTTGCGTAAATTCCGGCCGGGAGCTGTTTTGGGGGGACCCGAAACGAGGTCCCGGCTCAAAGGCCGGGACGGTGTGGTGGCAGGGGCTCTTTTTTCCCTCACGCCGAGTTCGCAAGTGCTCACCGGCTCCGATGGGCGGCGCTTGCGCCGGCTCGCGTTGAAGCTCGCTGAACTCTGAGTCAGAAATAGGGGCGGCTATTTTTCCCTCACGCCGAGTTCGCAAGTGCTCACCGGCTCCGATGGGCGGCGCTTGCGCCGGCCGCTGAACTCTGAGTCAGAAATATGGTGCGGTCGAGAAGACTCGAACTTCCACGGGTTTTACCCCACAGCGACCTCAACGCTGCGCGTCTACCAATTCCGCCACGACCGCATGTAATGGCTACGCGGCACAAGGTCCGTGCGGCGCGCCACGGGGTGTATCAAATCGTGATCACCGGCTCAAGGGGCCTTGATCGCGACGCCGAAAAACTTATACCGGCTTGAGGGCCTTGCTGGTGACTTCCATCAAGAGCTGGCCGTCTTCGATCTTGACTTCGCCCCGGGCAATCAGGGTTTTGTTGGCATAAATGCACAGGGGATCGTTTTCGGTGGAATCAAGCTCTATGACCGCGCCCCGTCCCATGCGCAACAGATGATGAATGGGCATGGTGGCCGCTCCCAGTTCGACCGAGATTTCCACCTCAATGTTTTCAAGCACGCTCGACAAGTTTTTGTTTCCTCTCCTGCCCGAATGGCCGACTGTGCCATACGCCGTTTGCACCATGGGCAAATCATGGTTATCGAATGGTTAACATGAACCCGGTTGCGCCCAATTCAATTGCCCTGCCCCACTGGTGCATCACTGACAATCCGGTGGCCTATGACCGCGCCATGGTGGAAATGGAGGCCCGGGTGGCAGAAATATCAGCCGGCCGGAAACCGGAACTGATCTGGCTTTTAGAACACCCCGCCCTTTATACCGCTGGCACATCGGCCCGGCCCGACGACCTGCTCGACCCCGATCTGCTGCCGGTTTATCAAACCGGGCGCGGCGGGCAGTTCACCTATCACGGGCCCGGCCAGCGTGTGGTCTATGTCATGGCCGACCTGGGGCGGCGGGGGCGCGATCTGCGTTTGTTTGTCCGTAATCTGGAAGCCTGGATCATTTCGACCCTGGCCGTGTTTGACATCAAAGCGGCGCGCATAAACGGTCGGGTCGGTGTCTTTGTCCCCCGGCCAGACAAGGGACCGAACCGGTTCGACAAAATTGCCGCCATTGGCATCCGGGTGCGGCGCTGGGTGACTTTTCACGGGATTTCGATCAATCTTGACCCCAACCTGGACCATTATCGCGGTATAGTGCCATGCGGTATTTCGGGGGACGGGGTTACTTCTTTTGCCGATCTGGGGCATGGGGTGAGCATGGCCGAGCTTGACATGGCCCTCAAATCGACATTTGAAACACTCTTCGGGCCAACCGAGCGCGCCCGGACAGATCAATCAGCCGGAACCTTGCCAGGCGGACTCCAAACATGACACCGGACGACCTTAAACGGCTTTCCACCAGTCCCACACTGCTCAATCTGGACCGGCTTATCGGGCCACGCATCATCAAGATCGTTTACCTGGCCGGGCTGGCGGGTATCGGGCTTGGTGCCATCAGCCATCTGTTCGCCACCTTTGGCGCTTCGTTCGGCAGCGGGCTCTGGGGTCTTCTGGAAATTGCGGTTTACGGGGTGTTCGCTTTTCTGGTCCTGCGGCTGGGGTGCGAGGCCTTTATCGTTTATTTCCGCCGCAATGCCGATCTGGTGGACGGGCAGCCCGCTGCCCGGCGGGGTGCCTCCATCATTGACGATGTTCGCGAAGCGCTTTCGGAACTGGCCGAGGACGACCCGGAACCCGACCCCCGTTTTCAGTCGGTGCCGGCCCCCAAGACAACCCCTGCCCCGACCGCGACCCCTGCCCCAACCAACCGCGACGGGGCGGAACTTGACGCCATCGCCGCTGCAACCGAAGCCAAATCGAGCGCCGCAAAACCCGCCGCCAAACCGGCGGTGAAAAAAACCGCCGCGGCCAAATCGTCAGGCCCCGGGCCCAAGAGCATCCGGGTGGCCACACGGGCCGGGCTGAAATCGCGCACACGGGCAAAACCACGTCCGAAAAAACAGGTTTGAATGTCAAAACAACCCACCATCGGCCTGGTCAGCCTCGGCTGCCCGAAGGCACTGGTCGATTCCGAACGGATCGGCACCACGCTACGCGCCCAGGGCTATCGCTTTTCGCCAGACTATGAAGGGGCCGACGTGGTCATCGTCAATACCTGCGGTTTTTTGGACAGTGCCAAGGCGGAAAGCCTTGAGGCCATCGGCGAGGCGGTCAACGAGAACGGTCGGGTGATCGTGACCGGCTGTCTGGGCACTGAGGCCGAGCTAATCCGCGCCACCCATCCAAAGGTGCTCGCTGTGACCGGCCCGCACCAGTATGAGGCCGTGGTGGAGGCGGTCCATGCGGCCGTACCCCCTGTTGAACGCCCGTTCGAGGATTTGGTGCCCGCCGAGGGCCTGCGCCTGACCCCGGCCCATTATGCCTATCTGAAAATTTCCGAGGGGTGCAACAACCGGTGCAGCTTTTGCATCATTCCCGCCATTCGCGGCGATCTGGTCTCGCGGCCCGCCGCCCGGGTTCTTTATGAGGCCGAGCGGCTCATCGGGTCCGGCACCAAAGAGCTCATGGTCATCTCCCAGGATACTTCGGCCTACGGGGTGGACGTAAAATACGCCACCTCAAAGTTCCATGGCCGCCCGGTGGCCGCCCGATTTTTCGACATATGTGAGGAACTGGGCAAACTGGGGGCCTGGATCCGCCTCCATTATGTCTACCCCTACCCCCATGTGGACAAAGTGATCGATCTCATGGCCGCCGGCGCCATTCTGCCCTATCTCGACATCCCCTTTCAGCACGCCGCACCGGGCATTCTTAAAGCCATGCGCCGGCCCGCCAATCAGGAAAAAACCCTCGCCCGGATCGCCGCGTGGCGACAAACGTGCCCCGATCTGGCCATCCGCTCGACCTTTATTGTGGGGTTTCCCGGCGAGACGGAGGAAGATTTTGTCCAGCTTCTCGACTGGCTCGACGAAGCGCAGATCGACCGGGCCGGGTGTTTCGAATATGAGCCGGTCAAGGGCGCGAAATCGAACGATCTGGAGGGCCACGTGCCCCCCGAGGTCAAAAAAGAGCGCTACGGGCGGCTTATGGAACGGGCCCAGGCCATCTCCACCAGAAAACTGGCGGCAAAAGTGGGCCGGACCATCGATGTGCTGGTGGATGAAGTGCGGCAGGGCGAAGATGTGGCCATTGCCCGTTCAAAATGGGATGCGCCGGAAATCGACGGGCAGGTCATTATTGAGGGTGCCGCCAGCCTCAAACCGGGGGATCTGATCACGGTAAAAATTACCGGTTCGGATGAATATGACCTGTTTGGCAAACAGATAGCCAAGAACTAACCCGAGAGCCCCACATCGGCGATCATGGCCAGCGCCGCGTCATATTCGGTGCGCCGCAGATCACGCCGGACTTTGGCCTCATGGTCTTCGCCCCAGCGCGAGATGTTGAAATCTTCGTCCACATGGGCCGCCGTCCAACCGAAATCGGGTTCAAACAGGCCCTCGGCCAGCCCCAGCGCCAGAATGCCCGAACCGGTCAGCGAGGCAACCGAATTGAGCGCGATCAGGCCAAACGGCCCGAACCGTCCGCCAAGCTGTGCCAACTTTTGAAGGGTCGGAGCGGGCTGCGGCTGGTGAATTATGCCGGTGATTACCTCAAAACGCGCCCCAAGGCGGCGTTCCATTTTCCCCAACGCCCCGCCCCAGATTTCGGCCTGGCGGGCCACCAGCTCGTCTGGCTGATCGGCCCGGTAACACAATAGATCATTGCCCGCATAACGCACCAGTTCGCCGCGAAGTTCTGGCGCCAGATCCGGGCCTGCCTCAAGGGCGGTGTTGGTCAAACGGGTCATTGGCATGCTGGCGGGACGGATAAATTTTTCCTGGGCCCG